>JBOFIT010000269.1:0-13935 GCA_051650305.1 Cellulosilyticaceae bacterium | reverse complement strand
CTTACAGATTCTGTAGAGGTGATGGCAGATAAGGTGCTCTATAGGCATCTTTTTGCATTGCAAGAAACAAAGAAACTACTGGATGAGGCGATATTAGATGACTGTGTGACAGCTTTGATTCAAGCAAAAACAGTTTATTTATTTGGCATAGGTGCATCTTATTTGGTTGCTGAGGACTTTCATTATAAGATGATGCGTGTAGGGAAGCTGTGTATACTTTGCAAAGATTATGATCTTCAAAGTTTGCAGGCTGACAATATGACAGAGGAAGATGTAGCAGTGGTCTTTTCTTATTCGGGGCAGACAAAAGAGATGGTGAGGTGCTGTGAGAAGATTCATGCACGAGGGATCACAATAATAGCAATGACTCAAGTCGGGGCATCACCTGTTGCCGATTTAAGTACATATAGACTTTATGTGGCATCTAAGGAAGTGCTTATCAGAAGTGGTGCCATGTCTTCGAGGATTGCACAGCTTTATATGATTGATATGCTCTATAGTAGATATATTTGTAGAGAGCGAGACCGAGCGTATAAACATATTCAGCAGACTCAGCTTTATAAAGAGGGTGCAGAGAGTCTGTAGGAAGGCATTTAGAACCTTATAAGTCTAAAGAAAGTTCCAGAAAATGTGGTATAAGGGAGATTCTATAGCAGAGTGTGAAATAAAATGCCACAAGAGATGTATAGAGAATGAATTGCTTTTTGAAGTAATAAACTAAGTGTAACAATCTAGAACAAGCAGAGGGAGAAATCATATCTAAAAGGGGGATGTATATGGATCATCAAGAGATGGTAGTAGCAATCATTGAAAAACTAGGTGGAAAAGACAATATTGGGCGTATTGAAAATTGTATGACGAGACTTCGGGTAGATGTCAAAGATAATAACAAAGTAGATCTAGCAGCTATCAAAAGTATGCAAGGTGTTGCGGGTGTGGTAGAAGAAGGGAACTACAAGCAGATTATTGTAGGCCCTGGTAAAGCAAAAAAATTAGGGGACTTAGCCAAAGCATATGTAGGCATAAAAGACCAGCAAGCAGGGGATTGGCAAGCCAACAAAGAGGCAATGAAGCGTAAGCAAAAACAAAATCCTATCAAAGAGGGTCTTAAGGTTATAGGACAAATCTTTATACCTTTAATACCAGCTATCATTGCAGCAGGTATTTTAAATGGGTTTGGTGGGCTTATTGCTAATTTACAAGTTGGAGGGACCTTGCCAACGACAGGTGCATGGGAGATTATCAGACAGTTTCTCGTACTTATTGGTGGCGGCTTCTTAGGCTACTTCGCTATCTTTACAGGTATCAATGCTGCTATTCAGTTTGGTGCTACACCAGCACTTGGTGGTATGCTAGGGGCTATGAGTATTATGCCAGGAATTGATGGGATTGCGAAGCTACTAGGCTTGTTTGATGAAGCTTCTCCTCTTGATTCCATATTAAGAAATGGCAAAGGCGGTGTCATTGGTGTTATCATAGGGGTCTATCTTTTAGCAAAGATTGAAAAAGTGATACGCAAGTATGTACCAGATGTACTAGATCTTATAGTAACACCACTTTTGACCCTTATGATTACAACATGTATTTTTGTCTTTGTGATTATGCCTGTATCTGGGGTAGCATCTGATTGGCTTATAGCAGGGCTTAGTTTATTAATTAACTCGACTAATCCAATCATAAGTATTATTTCAGGCTATGTGCTTTCAGCACTTTTCTTGCCGATGGTGCTTTTAGGACTTCATCATGGACTCATTCCTATTTATGCGATTCAGCTAGAGCAACTTGGTGGCGTCACACTTTTCCCAGTACTTGCAATGGCAGGTGCAGGTCAAGTCGGTGCAGCAATTGCTATTTACTTCAAGGCTAAAAAAGTGAAGAACGAGCGCATGAAGCAAGTTATAGCAGGTGCTTTGCCAGCAGGTATTCTAGGGATAGGGGAGCCACTTATCTATGGGGTTACATTACCACTGGGTAAGCCGTTCATTACAGCTGGATTGGGTGCAGGTTTTGGTGGTGCGTATGTGATGCTTATGAAAGTTATGGCTACGGCTTGGGGGCCATCAGGTATTGTTGCCATTCCACTCATGCAGCCAAGTTCCATGATTCACTTTGTTATCGGTATTCTTATCGCTTATGTAGGCGGATTTATCATCACACAGCTTTTTATTAGGCCAGAAGAAATAGCTAAGTTAAACGAATAATAGATGTGAAAGGAGGTGTTGCATACATATGTAACACCTCCTTTTCTAAGATGGCATAAGCCCTACCTCCTCATATTAAAAAACTCCTCACAAAACGCTATCCTAAACACTGAAAATTATGGTAAACTGAAACAGACTTCAAATGTTAAATACTTTATATAAATAATATTAAATATAAAAATAAGGAAGATATGATGATTACCAATAAAAAAACAGAGAAAGTAATACGACTTTATGAGTTTTTAAAAGAGTACCAACGTATTAAAAGTCCTGTCCTTACAGAACTTGGTGAGCAAGAGTGGTCAAGTGGACTAGAGGGCTTTGAAAAAGTGGCGCTAGACGGCCAGGTGTATCAAGTAAATAAGCCTGAAGATGGCGGGGATAGTGAGCTTTTTGATACGATGTATGGTTTATATGCACGTATGAAAAAGGAACCAGAAAGCATCGAGCTTGTGTATGGCGATGGCCATTTATACCAAGAGGGCGATAGGGTGTGTGACCATCCGTTCATCTTACAGACGATGAGTTTGGAGTTTGAACCGGAGGAGCAACGTTTCTTAATCGGTGTGGGGGACAAGATGCCTGAGCTTTACCAGAGTTTTCTGGGAAGTGTACAAGGCATGAAAGAAGAAGCATTGATCGAACTTACCAAGGCGTTCGCGTATCAACCCATCAGTCCGATGGACCATAAAGCTGTGGATGAGATGCTGCAAAAGGTGGGAGAGGTGCTTGAAGGGGCAGTTTCTCAAGTAGTGCTTACACGCAAGCCAGTGCTTTTCTTACGTAAACGTAATCAAGGGTTTGGAACGGCTATCGACTGGATTATCGAAGATATGATTAAAGGAAAGGAAATCCCACCTTTTATCGCAGATATCGTCGGAGCAGGTGATGCGGTGCGCAAGGGCCAGAAAAATAAAGAGGCTTTTAAGAAGCTGGCAGTGGATGTGAATGGGATCGATCAAAAGGTACTTTTCACAAAACCAGCCAATAAAGAGCAGTTATTAGTAGCTAAGCACCTAGAGCGTAATGAGGCAGTGCTTGTGCAAGGACCACCAGGGACAGGAAAGACTCATACCATTGCCAATATGCTAGGGCATTTCTTAGCAGAAGGCAAAAGTGTACTGGTGACGAGTTATAGTGAAAAAGCTTTAGCCGTCCTTAAAAATCAAGTGCCAAAGGATTTACAATCCCTGTGTGTAAGTGTACTTGGCGATGCAGAAAGCCGCAAAGAGCTGGAGAAAAGCTTAGAGGTGATACAAGATAAGCGTGGTACCTTAGAGCGTAGCGAACTAACAAGACGTGTGGCGATGTATGAAAAAAATAGAGAAGCGTGCGTACGTACGTTAGACAAACTAAAGGGTGAACTCAAGAGCTTAAAGCTTAATGAATATACACCTTTAAAAGTAGCAGGGAAAATGTATAAGGCAGTGGATGCTGCAAAATACGTGGATGCACATCGTGAAGCGTGTGAGTGGCTGATAGGACCTGTAAGACATGGTGCCCTCTTCCCTTTAGGTGAAGATAAAGTACAGAAGCTTTATGAGATGCAAGGCATGCTCACTGAAGAAGATGAGATTATTTGCAAATGGCCAGTGGCAGTCAGTGAACTGCTGACACCTGAAGCACTCACTACGTTTACTGAACATGAGAAAAAGTGTAAGAAAAAGACAGCCCCACTTTTTGAGAAGTACTTTAAGCCTTCAGAAGAAATGACGGAAGAAAGCTTAAAAGAACTTATGGCTGCATTAGAAGTCTTAAAAGAAGGCATTCGCCATGAAGAGAAGTGGTGTGCCCATGTGCTAGAAGCAGGTAAGGATGATAAGGCGAAGGAGAAGTGGCAGAGCCTTGTCAGTGACATTAAAGAAGTGTACCAGCTGAGCATGACTTATGCAGATGAGATTCTGGCAAGAGAACCCCAGATTTTACCAGTAGATAGTAAGATCAAACCATTAGATGTGTACAGTCAGATCAATCAGAAGCTGCAAGGTGGCGGGAAGTTATCGAAGATGATGCTTCTATTTAACCCGCAGATTAAAGCAGTGGTGGGGGCGAGCCGTATTAATGGCAGACAGCCGGAGACGATGGCAGAGTTTGAGACACTAATCCATCATACAGTCCTTGAGGAAAAGCGAGAAAACCTTAAGTTGAAATGGGAAAGACAAATGACAGCATTAGGTGCACCCGCTGTGAAAGAAATGGGTGAGCAGTTTGAAGTGGGCTGCCAAAAGTACGGCGAAGCCATCACACGTTACTTAGAGTGGTATAAGAAAAAGTGGCTACCTATGCTTAAGCGTCTAGAAAATTTAGGGCTTGAGTGCAATGCTGTATTGGAAACCCAAGCACTAGACATCGAAGTAGGTAGTGAAATTCACTACATCAAAGAAACCTTTATAGGCGAAGTATGTGATTTACTCCAATACAAAATCGATGGTTTACAAAAAGCTTATGGAAAAGACTGTAAGCAGGCGATGGAGCGGGCTATCCAAGACTATACTGAAAGTACAAAAAGTGAATGTCTGATGGGACTTAAGATGGCGCTACGCACTGGCGATTTAGAGCGTTACAAAAAATACTATGAAGAAATCCAAAAAGCTAAAGAAAAAACTACCCTTTTCGTCGAGAGAGAAGAGCTCCTAGAAAAGCTAAGCTTTGCAGCACCAGGATGGGCAGAGAAGCTCCGTATGCCAGTGGTTACGGAACCTGAAGTATGCCCGACGAATATAGAAGAAGCATGGCTATGGCGCCAATTTAAAGAAATGCTTGAAAAACGTCATGAACGTACAGTGACCATGGTGAAGGAAGAAATGGCTGAAGTAGAAAAGCGTCTACAACACTATACGTTACATCTGACAGTGGATAAAGCGTGGCTACATAAGCTGGTAGACTTTGATGCCAACCGTAGTGAAGTACAGGCTATTGAAGGCTGGAAGCAATTGATGATGCGTATGGGAGCAGGTAAAGGCAAGCAAACAGAAATTCTACGTGCAGAAGCCAGAAAATTAATGCCTAAATGCCAGAAGGCGGTGCCGGTATGGATTATGCCACTGAATAAAGTCGCAGATCATTTTGATCCAAGAGAAAATAAGTTTGATGTAGTTATCATCGATGAAGCAAGTCAAGCAGATATGATGGCACTTGTGGCACTGTATCTAGGCAAGCAAGTGCTGATCGTTGGAGACCATGAGCAAGTAAGTCCACTAGCTATCGGTGAGCGTGTGGAAGAGATGGAACGTCTCGTGAAGACGTACTTAGAAGATATGCCGAATTACTACTTGTACTCAGGGCGTTTCTCACTGTATGATTTGGCCCAATTATCAGGGTATCAACCTGTGAAGTTAAAAGAGCACTTCCGATGTGTGCCAGAAATTATCGGCTATTCCAATGCACTAGCTTACAATGGTCAAATCGAACCACTACGAGAAAGTAGCAAGGTCATTCAGCCACCGCTTCAGTTGGTTTATGTAGAAGATGCCACAGAAAAAGGGCAGATCAATGAAAAAGAAGCGCGTACAATCGTGGCCCAAATCCTAGCATGCTGTGACAATCCAGCATACGAAGGCAAGAGCTTCGGTGTCATCAGTTTAAAAGGTGATAAGCAAGCAAGCTACATTGATCAAATGCTTCAAAAAGAGATGACTGCCACAGCTTATGAGAAAAGACATATCTTATGTGGGAATCCTTCACACTTCCAAGGGGATGAAAGAGATATTATCTTTATATCCTTTGTCGACACAGCACCAAAAGGTGAGCTGCTGAGACTGATGACTTATGGTGCAGATAATCTTTATAAGAAACGTTATAACGTCGCTATGAGTAGAGGGCGCGAACAAGTCTTCTTATGTCATTCCTTTGACCCGATGACGCAATTAAAAGAAGAGGACATCCGTACAGAGCTCTTCCAGTATTGCTACAATGTAGGTAAAGAAAGTGAAAAAGATGTGGTGAGTTACGAAGAGCCACTCGCTGAGTTTGATGCCATGATCAAAGAAGAACTTGAATCACTAGGATTTGAAGTAAAGTCTCATAAGCCGTCAGGTGAATTACTTACAGGGCTTGTGGTCACTAAAGACGGGAAGCAAGTGCGACTCATATGTGATAGTGAGAAGTGGCAGGAAGAAGTGGCATTAGATGAAGAAATCGCAAGACAAGCGGTCCTTGAGCGCATCGGTTGGCAATTTATCCATATAAGTGCTACGGCGTTTTATATGAATCGACAGAAAAGCATGGAGAAGATTGTGCAAAGTATCTAGTAGAGTATAAATTTTCGTACAAAATAGTAAAAGAAAAATAAAAATTCAAAGAAATTGTAGTCACAAAAGATAAATTATAGTACAATGATGTAAAAATAACAAAAAAAACGATTATTCGACATGACAGATAAAGGAGAACACATGCTAGAAACGATACTTGTTGCATTGCTTATAAGCAAGATAAAAGGCTATAAAGTAAATGTTGTAGTGATGGAAAAGGCTTTTTATCCACTTTTTGTTTGCGAAATCATTTATTGGTGTATTCAAATGAGTTTATTTGCAGGCAATTATGCTTTTTTACCTTATGCAGCTGTTTTTAAAAGTATTTATTTGTGTACGACGCTTTTTATCGTCTTTCGCTATGATCTGGCGAAGTATGCCCTTATAGGCGCAATATGCGTTCTTGTAGGTGGCTGGTGTAATGATGTGGCCATCGCAGCAAATGGTGGGTACATGCCAGTCTTTCCAAGCTTATCCTATCTAACGGGGTATGTGAGTAAAGAAGCCTTTGGGGTCGCAGATCAATTACATATTTTGGGCAATGAATGGACAAAGGCAAAGTATCTGACAGATATTTTTGATATAGGTTATAGCATATTGAGTATTGGTGATCTACTGATTCGTCTCTTACCAGGGCTGGTACTTTATAAAGGGATTCAATGTGCAAATAAAGAACAACGTATGAAGATGAGTAAGGAAGGAAGTAAAGAAAATGTTTAAGATTACACTTATGGAGGCACTCCTTAGAGCTGGCCCAGAAGCGATTATATTTATGATGGCAATTTATATATTTACGAAGACAAAGTTTGATTGGCCAATGATTGGTAAGTTATGCATCACACTAGTAGTAGGGATTTTTGTTATTAGGGCACTACCTATTAGCTATGGCATACATACGATACTCATTGTTATATTAGCCATTTTCCTAACGACTACTTTAGGAAAGATTGATGTAACGAGGGCCATTCGTGCAGCCATTATAACAACCCTTATTCAAGTTATATGTGAAGGGATCAATATCACTTGGATTCAATATTGTTTGAAGCAGGATTTAGAAATCGTATTTGCAGATCGTATGATGAAACTTATCTATGGGATGCCTTCGTTGGCATTAACGGCTTTAGCGATTGGTATTTATTATTTTAGCCGCTACAAGTTAACAAAAGTGAATGAGTAAAGAAGGTGAACCATGAATACAGAACAATGGACTAAGGATCAAGCTGCACAGATAGCAGAAGCGCTTGGGTATGGAGAAGACAAGAGGGATATTATCGCATATGGGCTATTTGCTTTAGTCCATACGGTGTTGGCTATCGTGGTAACAGCTATTGTAGGGTTGTTATGTGGTGTGATGATTGAGGCACTTATCCTTTCTTTTACGATTGCAATCTTGCGTAAAGCTTCTGGCGGCATCCATGCGACATCACCTGGAAGATGTCTTGTGATAGGAACTGTCGTATGTATCGTGGGGGCCTTCGGTGGTCGTATACTTGGTAGTATACATCCTTTAGGTATTTTACTTATAGATGGTATTATATATATATGGGCTTATAGGATTATCAAGGCAAAAGCGCCAGTAGATAGTCATGCAAAGCCTATTAGCAATTTGAAAAAACAAGCTTTTTTAAAGAAGAAATCATTACATATTTTAACTTTTTATATGGTAATGGTGATGGTCATGAGCCTTATGAGTATGCAAATGGACAATCATTTAAGTCTGCGTATTTATAGTAGCTGTATTTTACTCGGCTATAGTTGGCAAGTGATGACTTTGATACCGACAGGAAAATGGATTATACAAAAATTAGATTTTTTGTTGATCAATAGACTAACACAAATGCAAGGAGGAAGAGAAAATGAAAAAAATTAATGCAAAAGTATTAATGGCAGTTGCTACAGTTGCTACAGTATTTGCTTCAATGGTAGCATCTTCAGCATGTGTATGGGCAATTTACCAACCTGAAGAGCCAAAAGCTTTAAGAGAAGAGTAAAAAAGAGAGATAAAGTTTGCATAGGCAGGCTTTATCTCTCTTTAGGTTGTAGGAGGGTATAAATATAAAAATGAGTGAAAAAAAATATCCCAAATATGAAGAAATTCATAATCGATTAGCAATTGTAAAATCAGCGTGTTTAATATTCACGAGTATTATTTGTTTTAAAGCATTATGTGCCAAAATGGACGGGGATGTCTATACCTGGATTTATTCTTTTAGTATGCTCCTTATGCTAGTAAGTATCTATGGTATATGGAACTTCGTGGTGAATAAGAACTTACTGGCGCAGACGATTTTGGGGCAAAGTATAGAAAATATACTGCTTTGTAGTGCGGTTTTCATTATGTTAATGATCACTGGAGGACATCAGAGTTCTTATAAATTTATATTTTTAGTTATTATCATTACCAGTACCATACAGTTTGGTAAAAAGTATGGTATGGGGGTTGCAGTAGTAGTTTCTAGTGTGATATTAGGAATAGACTTGCTTTATGGAAGGCAAGAAATGTTTAATATGTACTTTGAAGACGATTTAATATTAGTAGGTATTTTCTTGCTTACAGCGTGGGTATTAGGCGTGTATGTAACAGCAGAGAAGGAACGTATTGATGAACTGCAAAAAATGGTGCATTATGATGGGCTTACAGGTGTGTATAATCATAGATATTTTTATCAGCAACTGAAAAGAACTGTGGCAGAATCAAAAAAAGCAAAAACTTCAGTGGGATTATTGTTCTTAGATATCGACCATTTCAAGGAATATAATGATATCAATGGGCATCAAGCAGGCGATGGTGTCTTAAATAAAATAGGGACATTACTCAGAGAACAGATAGGTGATAAAGGCTTGGTCGCACGGTATGGCGGCGAGGAGTTTGCAGTGCTTTTGCCACAGTATAGTCAAGAGGAATCTTGTAAACTTGCAGAAGTTATTAGAAAGCAAATAGAAGATACGTATTTTGAAGGTCAAGAAAATCAACCGGAATCGAATTTAACCATATCCATAGGTGTATCTAGCTATCCGTATAAAGCGAAAGATGAAGTGGAGCTGGTAAAGAGTGCGGATGATGCATTGTATCGTGCCAAATTCTTCAATAAAAATCGTGTGGAAACCTATAGTTCTATTTTAGATGAATTAGAAAAGAATATCGATAAAGAACAAAGAGAGTTAATGGAATCCGTAAAGACCCTCATTGGGATGATTAATGCAAAGGATCGCTATACCTATGGCCATACAGAACGCGTGGTACTTTATAGTAAAGTGATGGCAGAATGCATCGGCTTGAATAAAAAGGATACCCGAACCTTAGTTTGTGGCGCGTATATACATGATATAGGGAAGATGAATATTGATAAAGATATACTGGTGAAAAGAATGCCATTAACTGAACTGGAGTGGCAGTGCCTTAAGGAGCATCCAGCACAAGGGGTGGAAATCATCAAGCACATAGGCTGTTTAGATGCTATTCAAGACATTGTACGTCATCACCATGAACGCTATGATGGTAAGGGCTATCCAGATGGACTTAAAGGTGAGGACATACCGTACCTAGCAAGGGTGCTAACGGTTTTGGATAGTTTTGATGCCATGACGTCTAATCGTTCATATAATAAAAGAAAGAGCTATGAGGAAGCGATCGAAGAATTAAGAAGGTGTAAAGGGACCCAATTTGACCCAGAGATTACCGAACAATTTATCGTCGCATTTAATATAAAAAATGGAAGCACCTTTTAGAAGTTAGACTTCTATCAGGTGCTTCCAATAGCGCATAGGCATAAGCCTTTTTTGAAGTTTGGGATTCATCCTTTCGGGGATGGTGGTGCTTGTATAAAAAGCTTTAAACAAATCTTCGAAAGGGTCTTGGCAAGGAGTATGCAAGAGAGAGAGGTTTTCTTCAGGCGTAAGTGCTTGAAGAAAGACCTCTTTTTTTGTGTAGACAAGGGCAATCATACGACGGATATCATGAATGATGAAGGCCTGGTCAGAAAAGCGTGTGGTAAAGTGGGGGGCTATAAGGGGTAAGACATGATGATCCGGCTCGATACGGCTATAAAAGCATAAGGGAGCAATCTCCTTAAAGCGTACAAAACCATGCATACGATTGGTCTCGTGAGAGACTTTACGATACAGGGTATCGACTGCGATGATAATATCATTATTTTTGGCGAGGGTAATCTGCGGACCATAGGTGTAGCAAAGTCTTAAAAAATGAAGAATGAGGGTATCGCAGCCTAGGGCCTCGCTTAGATAAAGATAGTAAATGGTCTTCAAGATAGACTTGGAGAGCTTAGAACGAATGCTAGTCAGTAGACGCTTAGCTTTATCTGGCTCAGTTTCGACTTGTAAGGGCGTTGTAAGTAAAGAAGGGGCATAGAGGGTGCTTCGGGTTATAGATACGTCTTCTTTGGCGTTATAGGCGTAAAAAAGAGCGGTCAGTAAGCCATCGAAGCTACCGTCATAAAGGTATTCGTTCATAGGAAGGTCCTTTCGCTAAAATTCACCTGTAAGAGCAGATGGGAAGTCATCGACGACAGGTGGTGTGTGTGTATCAAATAAGCTTAACTGGGTGTGGGCTATAGTAGGTGCAGTCAAGTCAAAGGCTGGTGTAAGGGCTTGACGAATGAGAACGTCGTCATAAGCTACGGGGCTATTGTACTTGCCACCACATAAGATAAAATACTGGGCACGCTTAAGGACGATGCGTAGCTTCTTTAAATCTTGGAAGGTCAGGGTGGTAAGTCGCCTTGCACTTAAGATTTTTTTTGCGCCGTTTACGCCGATACCAGGGACGCGTATGAGCATCTCGAAAGGAGCAGTATTGACCTCTAGTGGGAAGAGGTGAAGATGACGAAGTGCCCAGGAGGTTTTGGGGTCGAAATGCACGTCAAAATTCGGGTGCTCCTGATCTAGGAGTTCATCTGCTTTAAAACCATAAAAACGGAGGAGCCAGTCGCTTTGGTAAAGGCGATGCTCACGCAGCATAGGCGGCTGATGAATAGCAGGGAGCTGCTTGTCTGTATTGACCGGTACGTAAGCTGAGTAATACACCCGCTTCAAGTGAAACTTTTCGTAGAGCTTCTCGGAAAGGTGGAGAATGCTTAAGTCGCTTTCGGGAGAAGCACCAACGATGAGCTGGGTGCTTTGGCCTCCTGGAACAAAGAGTGGTGTAGAGGGCAGGAAGCGCTTGGTGTCTTGGGTTTCTGTGATGCGGGAGCTAATAAGCTTCATAGGCTTTAAAATATCCTGTGCGTGCTTTTCAGGGGCCAGACGCTTTAAGGAATCGGAGGAAGGAAGCTCGATGTTCACACTCATACGGTCGGCATAAAGACCACAGGTGTGAATCAGCGCTTCACTTGCACCGGGGATGGCTTTCACGTGTATATAACCTTTGAACTGATGCTGGACACGAAGCTTGTATAAGACCTGTGTCAAAAGCTCCATGGTGTGGTCAGGGCTTTTGATGATGGCAGAGCTTAGGAATAAGCCTTCGATGTAATTACGACGGTAAAAGTGAAGGGTAAGATCCACCAGTTCATCTACTGTAAAAGCTGCACGGGGTACATCATTTGATTTACGATTGATGCAGTACACACAATCGTAGATACAAAAATTCGTAAGAAGTACTTTGAAAAGAGAAATACAACGGCCATCAGGGGTAAAGGAATGACAAATACCAGCTGTATGGGTAGAACCTAAATGTCCTTTTTGAGATTTACGATGGGAGCCAGATGAAGAACAAGAAACATCGTATTTGGCAGCATCGGATAGAATTTCTAATTTTGTTTTAATATCCATAATCATCACCTAACATAAGTATATCGAACGTATGTTCTGTTGTCTAGGCTTTATTTGCTACGCATCGTTGCAGTAGGAATGAAAAAAAAGAAGTAATCGCTTAAAAGTTTTTTTGATTTTAATAACAAAGAATATTTAAAAAAGACTTGGTATACTATATATGGTATGTGTAGTTGAAAAGGCATACATCATATGTTTAAAATAAAATTTTTTTTTGTGTAGAAGTTATGTAAAAGAAGGATGGATTTAAACCCTTTAATTTTAAGTGAAAAGTTGTCAAGTTAAAAATTTCTGGCTTCCAGTTTGTGGATTAAAAGCCGTGAAATGGGTTTGACAAGAGAAGATGGAGGTGCTATATTTCCAAGAGAAATAACCAATAATCAATATTAATAAAGAATTAAGATGGTTATATTTAGAAATATCAAAAAAATGAATAAATTAGAAACTGGGGGATGTCGATGGACGTAATAAAACGAGATGGGCAGATTGTTAGTTTTGACAAAGAAAAGATTGGACAAGCCATATTAAAAGCAATGAAATATGGAAGTGGGATTGTCGATGAGGAAGTAGCACTTCATATTGCTACAGAGATTGAGACGATCTTTACGAAGCTTCAAGAAGCGCCGACGATTTTTCAAATTGAAACCTATGTCTATCTAAAATTAATTGAAAAAGGGCATGAGTTGACTGCGAAAGCCTACGAAGGGTATCGTGCGATTCAAGGCTTTAAAAGAGAGACAAACACGACAGATGACAGTATACTAGGACTTATCAACTTAACCAATGAAGAAGTAATGAATGAGAATTCCAATAAGAACGCTATGATGGCATCTACACAACGTGATCTTATAGCTGGGGAAGTTTCTAAGGATATCTCAAGAAGAAAGAAATTACCGGCACGCATTGTGCAAGCTCATGATGAAGGAGTACTTCACTTCCATGATATGGACTACTTCATGCAGTCTATTTTTAACTGTTGTCTCATTAACATAAAAGATATGTTGGACAATGGTACAGTCATTAATAAACGTATGATTGAAAGTCCAAACAGTTTCCAAGTAGCGTGTACAGTTATGACACAGATTATCGCACAGGTGGCAAGCAGCCAGTATGGTGGCCAATCAGTAGATATTCGACACTTAGGAAAGTACTTAAGACGTAGTAAAGAACGCTATCGTCGTATGCTAGCAGAAAGCATGAGCGATCCAAAGGCATTAGATGAAGCAGTAGAAGCACTTACAAAGAAAGAATTGGATTCAGGGGTACAGACGATACAGTATCAAATCAATACCCTTATGACAACAAATGGTCAGAGCCCATTCGTAACATTGTTTTTAAATATAGATGAAGAAGATGAATACGTAGAAGAGGTAGCACTTATTGTAGAAGAAGTCTTAAAACAACGTATTCAAGGCATTAAGAACGAGAAAGGCATTTATACGACACCAGCCTTTCCAAAACTTATCTATGTGTTACACGACCACAATGCATTTGAAGGTGGTAAATACGATTATGTAACAGATATGGCAGTTAAATGTAGTGCGAAGCGTCTTTATCCAGACTACATATCTGCTAAAGAAATGAAGAAGATTTATGAAGGCAATGTCTTCTCATGCATGGGATGCAGAAGTTTCTTATCTCCATGGAAAGATGAGAATGGCGAATATAAATTTGAAGGTAGATTCAACCAGGGT
>JBOFIT010000268.1:0-5709 GCA_051650305.1 Cellulosilyticaceae bacterium | reverse complement strand
ATAGAAATTATGATCCCAGAGTTGATAGTGATGGCCTTCTTCATAGTAAGGTGCATGGAAAGTAAGCATCCAGTCACTACCGATTCGTTCTGCACTTTCAAAGCTTACACCTTCTGCTAGCCACTCTGCTTCTACATTGGTAAGATCTAACTTTGTCCTCGTTCGATCTTTGTCTAGCCATTCTACCGCCGTGATATACATGGTCAGCTCCTTGCTCTTAGAGAAGAAAGCACTCTCAAGTCGGTGGTCTTCCATCATAGGGGAATCTACTTTACCACTGGCACTGATGCCATTGGCTACTTTATCAAAATGCTCACCTTTTTCATTAACAATATAAAACTTTAGGCTTTTGAGCCATGCTGTATTACTCGCCACATCATCCAACCTAATATTCATATGTGTAGGATAGATGCCTACTTCCTCTAGTATCAGCTGCTGCCCATCTAGCATAAAAGGTTGCTCCAATACCATCTGCTCACCTTGTGCCGTGTAGTAAGGGTCAAAACGCAAGTCAAATACAAAGGCACCTAGTTCCGTCTCCCCCTTTGGCTTTACTTCTTCCGACACCTTTGTGGGGATGGTTGCCAAATCTTCTTCCCACATGCTGTATTCGTTTCTTCCTAGTACATTAAGGGTTAATTGGATGCTCTCTGGCATTTTTTCCTCTATAAAGTCCACTACTACTGAATATAATGTGCCATCTGCTTTTTCATAGCCGCCTGACCTTAATCCATAGCCTTGTAGCTCGGTGCCATCTAGTGCACTTATTTGAGGCCTAATGTTTAATTTATCCCATTCATCTGACTTCAGAGAATAGAATATATTGACTTGCTTTTGGTCTACGATCAGGTACTCTATCTTTGCTGTCACCCCATTTGCTTGCTGCTCTATATTGATAGGCTGTACATACTGATTTTCTACTGCTGCTGATAGCGAAGGTGAAAAAGCTACTGCTTTAGCAAGTTCTTTTAATACAGGAATTTGTCCACAAGTGTAGGCAAAAGTGGGGACAGTATTCACAAGTAAAACGAAAACTGTGCATAACATTAGCATACTACTTGCAGGTATCGCCCAGAATCTTCGCTTTTTTCGTTGGTTTAACCTAGCTTCCACACGTTGCATCGTATAATCTAGTTCTATGGGCGTGTCTTCTAATGCTTCTAATAATGCTTCATACTCTTCTCGACGTTCTATCCTTTTATCATTCTTCATCCTTCTACCTCCTCACTAAGTTCTAATCGCAGAAGTTGCAAAGCTCTTCTCTGCCTTGTAACCACCGTTCCTTGAGGTAACTTCAATGCCTCTGCTACCTCATGTAAGGTATATCCTGAAAAATACCTAAGAATCACAATCTCCCTAAGTTCTATGGGCAAGGTAGCTAAAGCTTCCTTTAAGGGCAGTGCATCATAATCATAGGCTACCCCCACATCTATGCTTTCTCTAATCTCCGTCTTTGTCACTCGCTTTAATTCTTTTTTACACTCATTAATGAGTATCCGTGTAATCCATGTATTAAAATACGCTGGTTGCCTGAGTTGCCACAGTGCTTTATACGCCTTATAAATGGTCTCATCCACAACTTCTAGTGCACTGGCTTCACTTCCTAGATAAAGATATGCCGTCTTATAAAGCTGCGTCTTCATTCCTTCCACACTACTGGCAAATGCTTTCTTATCCATCGTCTCCCCTCCCTCTCTGTGCTTTCTATTTATTAGATTATCTACTACCCCTTTTTGATTGCATCAAATACTATTTTTTATTTTATTATAGTCCTTTTTAGGAAGGTATCCTAATCCTAAATAAAAAGAGTATCACAAAACGCTGCTACGCGTCTGTAATACTCCTTAATCCTATCGCTATTATGCTTTACAGTAGATGGCTATCGCCTCTGACATTAGCTTAGCTGTACCTTCTCCATGCTGGTCTATATTTTTAGTAAACCTTTCATCCGCTACATACATAAGCCCAAGGCCTGAAAGTATTTCTTTTGTACACTGATAAAAACTATTGCTAATATGGTCTTGCCATTTTCTTACTAGCTCCTGAACTTCATTACTTTCTGGTGCATAGCCACGATGCTCTCCGAATGCTTGTAAAATCACATCTCCCTCCACAGTAACTTCTCCCCATTTCTTCTTATCATAATGCTTCGTCTTTTCCTTACTTTCTTTATACGCATCCGTACTCCCCCAACGCTCTTTTACCTCGTCTGCATATTGTTTTTTAGCTTTTTCAATTTCTGTCATATCAAATACTTCAAAATCCATATCTTTTTCTCCTTCCAATTGTCTATCCACTAATTCAATCAAACCTTCTAAGCGCTTTCTTTTTTTAATCAAAAGCTCGCGATGCTTAGACAATGCCTCTTCTTTATCATACTGAGGATTGGTCATAATCTCTTTTATCTGGCCTAACGAAAAATCTAGTTCTCTAAAAAATAAGATTTGTTGTAACTGTTCTAAGTCTGTGGCTTCATAGATACGATAGCCTGCTTCAGTTACTTTACTTGGCTGTAAGAGGCCTATTTCATCATAATAATGTAATGTCCGTACTGTGATACCCACCATCTTTGCCACATCATTTATTTTCAAACGTTGCCACCTCCTTCCGTCTATCTTATAGATATGAGTTTATACTATGACGTAACGTAAGAGTCAATACTTATTTTAAAATAATAAAAATCACCTTATGCCCTTACATAAGATGATTCTTCTCTTAGATTTCTTTATTTTTATAAAGGATGCTACATATAAGTGCTGTAATAGGCGATACCACTACGAGCCCAATGCATCCGACGAAAGTATGCAGTATCTCTGATGCAATGGATTTAGAGTTAAGAATACTTAAAAGCGGTGTCCCTTGAGCCATATACACCATCATCACTGTGATGAAGCTTCCCATATAAGCTAAAAGTAACGTTGTTGCCTGTGAACCTACTACTGATTTACCTATATGTAAGCCTGACTGAAGAATCTCTCGACGCGTCAGATCACTTCTCTTCGCCACTACTTCTTCTAATGCTGCTGAAATATCAATTGCTAAATCTATCATGGCACCTGAACATGCAAGATAGATAGAAGCTTGATAAATAAGTGTGAGATTTAAGTCTTGGAACCCTGCATAAAGGAGTGACTCCGACCACTGCATCACTGTACCATCCACTTTAAATAAGCTTCCAAATCCAATAGCTAATAAGCAGGTGATAAGCGATGCACTTCCTGCGCCTAATATGGCACAGTACGCTTTCTTCGTAAATCCAGCTACTAAGATTAAGGTAACGACTGCCATCGATAAACCAATAAATAAGCTGACCAACATCGGATGATAGCCTTTAAGCAGAAGTGGAATCAGGAGCTTCCATATGCATACTAAACTAAATGCAAAAGAAATAATGGTACGAACACCTGTTGCACCAGAAAAAAGAATAAGGGCGCCCATGAAGACGAGTACAATAAGTAATTCCTTATTTAATCGGTAATGATCCAGCATATTTACAAAAAGGATTTCACCCGCTTCATCCATCTCCACTAAAACCAGTGCCTCATCTCCTGTGGTAAAGAGCTTATCAAACTCTAACTTGCCACTTAAAAAATTAACTGCTTCTAGTTTCTTTCCTTTATGTATGCCGTGACGAATCTCTACCTCACACACTTGACTTCCTTGTTTTAAGAGGCCATTGTTATAAACACCAGATTCATTAGTGGTAAGTACTTTAGCTTTCACACTTTCCGCATTCACATACAGTTGCTTCTCAAATCCTGTTGGCAATAAACAAAGTATGCCTATAATGATTAGGCATACTAAGGAAAATATAAGATTTTTATTATTCATGTACTTCTTGATTAACATGCTGTGACTACTCCCTTTTATTTCAGGCCACAAATCTCTACGAGTTTAGCGAAGATATCTGTATTGTCATATGCACCTACGAAAAGTTCTTCACCTTGGCCCATTGCGTAAACTGGTACTGGCACACCTGTATGTGAGTATGATGTCCAACCTATACCTGCTTTGTTATTTAAAATATGCGTAAGTGTCACACTAAGTGGTTCATAACCACCATATAAAAGTTTCGCTTCTTCATCACTTGTACGTTCTTTCTTAGGTTTCATCGTTTCTTCAAAAGCTTTTTCGAGTTTTTTGTATTCATAATCAGATAACACAAGTTGTGGATTTTTAGCTCTACCGCTATTAGCCTTCGTTACTAATCCAAAATTCTTCTCGATAAGAGGTAGTAAGCCTTCTAAAGTTGCATTTGCCCCTTTTTCTTCTTTATAAGTATTCACTAACTTATCAAATTCCACATAGCTCATCTTTTGATTCGCTAAGATATCAAATGTAGTGTTGTACCCTGTTGTTGCTTGGCCTATAGACATACCACCTGTCTCATGATCTCCTGTCACTAGGATAAGTGTTTCTTCTGGGTGCTCTTTTGCAAAATCTACTGCTACTTGTATCGCTTCATCTAAAGCAAGTACATCTCCAATGTTTGCTCTCGCATCATTGGCATGACCTGCCCAGTCAATTTTTCCACCTTCAACCATCATGAAGAACCCATCTTCATTATCTAGTACTTCAATACCTTTTGATACGAAGTCTTTTAATTTTAGTTCATCTTTTGATGCATCAATGTCATAGTTCATTGCTTGTGAATCTTGAATATTTGGAGTGATAGCATATACCTTCCCTGACTTATTATTTAGAGCAATAATCTCGTCTTTTGTATCTGCGATGGTATACCCTTTTTCTTCTATAATCTCAAAAGCATTTCTTTGACTGCCATCTTTTCCTTTTGGTTGTGCAAGTGAGCCTCCTGCAAAGTAATCAAAGTTACTTTCTGCAAGTTGAAGTGCGATATTGTACATATTACTTCTAGATACTTCATGTGCATAGAATGCTGCTGGTGTCGCATGATCTATAGATACACTTGAAACAATCCCTACTTTGTAGCCATCTGCTTTTAATTTCTCTGTAATGCTTTCTGGCTTTGTCTTTTTATCTGCATTATATCCTATAACACCGCTATGTGTTTTGATACCACTTGAGATAGCTGTAGCTGTCGATGCTGAATCTGGACAAAAAGATGTGGCATCTTGTGTTGTTGCTGATCCACATACTGGGAAGTCTGATACTGCTAAGTTACCTAAATTTAAATCACCCTTTTCTGTCACCCCTTGATAAATATTTGCTGCATTAAGTTGTACATAAGACATCCCATCCCCGATGAATGTAAAGATGTATTTTGGTTTCTTATATGTAGCTTCTTTTTGTAAGTCGCTTATGCTACTGCTTATACGTGGTGATACGATCTTTGCTTCCATTGTTGTAAAGCCTACAAGTGATGTACTTAATAATATACCGCCAATAAGTAATGCTACGAGTTTTTTTCTTATCTTCATTGTGAATCCCCCTTGTTTATACGCTCATTTTATTTCTTCTATAGCTTAAGCGAACTGTATTAAGGTTAGATTAGATGAAGATTAGCTTTGTATTAACTTCTTGTTAAACGAAAAATTAAGATGCAAAAAAACACCGTATGTTTTACTTGTTGTAAACCATACGGTGTTTTCTGCAATAAAAAAAGCGCGAGACGGGATTCGAACCCGCGACCCTCTCCTTGGCAAGGAGATGCTCTACCCCTGAGCCACTCACGCATTTGCTTTGGCAGCCACCTACTCTCCCGGTCCGTCTCCAGACAAGTACCATCGG
>JBOFIT010000267.1:0-3117 GCA_051650305.1 Cellulosilyticaceae bacterium | reverse complement strand
TTATTGTTGATCACTCTAATAAGCCCTTGATAAATAGCTGGGGGATTTGCAAGGGTTGTAAGGTTAAGGAGCGCCCCACCTACACCTAATAAGATACCTGCCGCTGGCAGTAGTGCTATTGGAAGCATAAAGGCTTTTCCTACACGTTGTAGCACACTAAATATTTTACTAATCACTTTCAACTCTCCTATCTTTATATAGTCTATTTTTTAGTGTTAGCCCCATAGCCCTCAAATATGTATTCATTTCAAATAAAAAAGCATAAACTTATCCCTTCATCTTATATGGGACTAAGTTTATGCTCACTTATCTGTAATACACTTTTGCTAGAGTTTAAATTGTATGAGTAATTGTTGTAGCTTTTCTACTTCTCTGTTTGCTCCTACGATTGCTTCTACTACTTCTTGTGTTTTCAAACTTGCTGTTGTTGTGCTTTCTGCAATATCCGTAATGCCTGCTGCTGCCTCACTAGACTCTGCTGCTATGCTCTCGATCACTTTTAGCACTTCGCCTATAGACATTAAAACCTGCCCTGACGTATTACTAAATGCTGCTACGAGTTCATGAATAATTTTTCCATCTCCTTGATAGGCATCTCCTACCTGTAGCATCTTTCGGTAGTCTTTAGCTACTTCAATTTCCATAAACTTAAGGAGTTCATGTGCATTATCTGACAATTGTTCCACAGCCCCTACTACCTGACTTGTCACACCTCGTATCTCGCCTACCGTACACTTTGACTGCTCTGCTAACTTACGAATCTCATCCGCTACTACGGAAAAGCCTCTACCTGCCTCGCCTGCTCTTGCTGCTTCAATAGCTGCATTAAGTGCTAAAAGATTGGTCTGCTCTGTAATCTTCATGATTGCATCTGATAGTATATGAATACGCTCTACTACATTGGCCTCTTCTAAAGACTTCTCTAATTTCAACTTCGTTGTATCAAAGATTACTCTTGCTTTCTCCGCAGATGACACAATACTTTCTTTTGCCTGCTCCGCACCCGTATCGATTAATCCAGCTGTTTCCTTACCTTCATTGGCTTTTTTAGCCATACTACGCACTGCACATTCGATATCTTGTGAAGTAGCAGCCATCTCTTCTGTAGCACCTGCTGTTTCTTGAATCCCTGCTGCTATCTCTTGCGTTGTGCTCGTAATCGTATACACATCCGTCTCCAGTATGGATATACTTTCTACCACTTGCTCAAAAATCCCTTGCAACCTTGCAGTCTGCTCATTAACGCCACCTATAAGCACCTGAAGCTGGGTCCCTATTTGTTCAATCACTCTACTGATATCCCCAAGTTCATCTTTTCTTTCCTTTAATTTCGCATCTACTTTTTGTCGTAGATTTCCCTTCCCTAACTCTCTGAGTGATTCCATCACTTTTTCTAATGGCTTTACGATATTCTTAGTAATCACATATGCCACACCAAATCCTACAAGAACTGCACCTAACATACCTATTGCCGCCAACTTCACCACACGGTCATATGATTCCTTGTTTGCTTCATTAAGTTCTTCGGCACTTTGCATATTGTAGTATGCCAAATCTCTTTGTAAATCCATATATGTATTAAACGCTACCTCTACCTCTTTTTGATAAAAGGCTACCGCCTCCTCTGCTTTCCCAGCATTCTCAAGCTTAATAATTTCTTCAATGCCTTGTAGGTATTTATCCAAGCCTACTTCTAGTGCACCTAACTTCTCCTTCTCATAATCGTCTAATTGCAGTGCTTTGTACGCCTCATAATTACTTAGTAAATTCTCTACACGGCCTTCTAGCCCTTCTGTGATTGCTTGCTTATTCGCCTCATCCTTAACCAATGCCATGCGATAGACTAAGCCTTCTACAGCCCGTGATTGGTTTCTATTATCATTCAGGTACTGGATCGCTAGCAAATCTTTTTCATACATCTTCGTCATCGCTTCATTAGCTTCTTTTAGTGCACTATAGCTCAAGATGCCATTGAGTAATAAAAAAAGCAGAAGGATCGTCGTCAGCAAATAAAGCTTCTTTTTAATTTTAATATGTTTCATTTTCTCCCCCTGTAGGACAAAGTATTTTACCTTATTATACCAAATTTTCTACTTATACAATACTCCTTTACATAATAATAAATTAAAAATAAAAAACCGCAGTATTCACTGCAGTTTTTTTATAAAGCTTCTTCCCCTGCTTCCAGGCCCATAATAATCAGGACCCCTCCCGCAAGAGCTAGCAATTCTCCTATTATTTCAGCATCCTCTTCTTCTACACAATCATAAAGCAGGATGGAAAGAACCACTGTTATCAAAATCCATTTTATTTGTGGCCTCTTCTTCAGACAACTTAGCATACATTCACTTCCTTTATTCATCTTCTACTACCGTATGCTATTACTGTATGTTATTTCCAATTAAAGGGTGCTTTTCTCTTTACTCAAAGGTTTCTATAACATAGTTCCTTTGTCATTCTTAGATTTTATTCATTATGAATAACTCAAGTTCTTTTCTCGTCAGTCCTGTTAACTCTATAATATCTTCTATATTTAAACCTTTATCAATCATTTTCTTTGCCATTTCAACTTTTTCCTGCTTTACGCCTTGCTCAATGCCTCGTCTCTCTACCTCTGGATCATATAATGTTTTAGTCATCTTAATCACCTCATCTTCTAAGTTTTTATCATTCAAATAATTCCTATTCAAGTATTCAATAAGATTTTGTACTGCTAGAAGCATTTTGTGAAAATCTTCGCCTAGAATTTCATCATTTTCAAAAAGAACTTTTGACTCATATGCAAGTTTACTTGCTAACGCCTTAACTTGTTGTGAAAGTTTCTTTAATGCTTGCATATCTTGTTTTTCATTAGCTTTTTCCAACTCTTTTCGCAAGCTAAATAACTGTAATGGCAACAATGGATACATCTGTTTTTCACGAAGTTCTTCCCCCGTATACTCCCAGTATTTCATAACCTCTACATGATACATAACTTCTTGAGCATCTGGAAATACTAATCGGAGTTTTAGGCTATCTTCGATATTTTTATTTTCTTCAAAAAAGATTACTTTTTGCTTCGGTAGATAAATCGTCTTTATATGTGCTTTCTTATCTGACTGATATCTAGACTGCTCT
>JBOFIT010000266.1:0-4244 GCA_051650305.1 Cellulosilyticaceae bacterium | reverse complement strand
TGTGATTTAGAACCGTGACCCATTGGTCCACGACTTTGGTTATATTTCTTGATAGCGCCTTGGTAACCTTTACCTTTAGATGTACCAGTTGCATCAACTTTTTCACCAGCAGCAAAGATATCTGCTTTGATTTCAGCACCAACTTCGTATGCAGCGATGTCTTCTAAACGGAATTCTTTTAAGAATTTCTTAGCTTGAACACCAGCTTTTGCAAAGTGACCTTTTTGTGGTTTGATAAGTTGCTTTTCTTTAGCATCTACGAAACCAACTTGGATTGCTTCGTAACCATCGTTCTCGATAGTTTTCTTTTGTACTACTGTACATGGACCAGCTTCTAATACAGTTACTGGGATTAAGTTATCATTTTCATCAAAGATTTGTGTCATACCAATCTTCTTAGCCATGATTGCTTTTTTCATACTTACACCTCCTAATATCTACAGCGGATTGCCTCAAGGACAATCATTCTAGACGATTATTAACCGTCCGTTAATTATCTAGCGTCAACTTTGATGTCAACACCAGCTGGTAAGTCAAGACGCATTAATGCATCGCCTGTCTTAGCTGTTGCTTCTACATCGATAAGTCTCTTATGAGTTCTCATTTCGAACTGCTCTCTAGAGTCTTTGTATTTGTGAACCGCACGTAAGATAGTTACTACTTCCTTTTTAGTTGGAAGTGGAATTGGTCCACTAACTGTTGCTCCAGTTTTCTTCGCAATATCAACGATTTGCGCTGCTGTTTGATCGATTAATTTGTGATCATAAGCTTTTAATGTGATACGTATTTTTGGGCTTGCCATAAAAAAAGTCCCCTCCTTCTCGTACTATTTTTGAAATCAGTACGACTAGTGGTGACTGTACACTCATCCTGGTGTTTCATATAGCTTGACTCACACAAGGGAACCCCTCATGTTACTTCTTACTAATGATACACTATATGGTTACAGTGACCTCGTCGCCCCGTTTCTTGAACCGGACATTCGCTCCTCAGAAATCCACCGACTGTTCGGCAGCAACCTTCTGAATCATCGTTCTCAATGTCACAACACAACTGATTATACATGAAAAGTTTTGACATTACAAGGTTTTTTTTTATTTTTTATTTCATAATTTTTACCAGCACTGTCACAACTCATTTGCTTGTTCATACTATGAATTATACTCAATCATTACGCAAATTAAAAGCGTAATCATTTTCCATTTTTTTTGGATCTTTTATAAGGAGGAAGGTCTATGCAAATACCTCATTCAATAAGGAAGAATTCAAGACAATTTATTTATGGGCTTCTTATACTGCTTCCCTCTGTTATGACAGGCAATATCTACTCATCTATTGATCAACAACAATCAACATCTGTCATGCTCTCTGGCTTAACTGCCTTATCCGATTCAATCTATACCCAAATGACAACCTCTCAAGATAACCTTGCCTATACTTCTAAATTGATGCTCTCCCATGAAGAGTTTTTAAATTTTAATGCTTCTGGTATGAGTCAATTACTAGGAGAATTCACCTTTTATAATCCTATTATTGAAAATGTTTATGTTATTGATACCAATCATACAGTTATCTATGGTATTAACAATAATAATTTAAATAATATCGATTACACAACTCATATTGACTCTGCCTTATCTGGCACACCTTCTTATTATTCTAGCTTTATTAACAATAAACCTTTTATACAGTCAACCTATCCCATTTTTTCAATTGATTCATCTGCTCCACCATTAGGCGCCTTGATTATTACATTTAGCTTAGATTCTTTAGAACAAAGACTCCAGTCTTTGAATAGTAACTCCCCCAACTTAAATGCTTATGTTTTTGATGCTGCTGGACGTATTATTGCAAGTTCCTCTCCTTCTAATAGTAATTCTACTCGTACAATTGATATCAAACGTATTCGACAGGGCCTTGATTATGATCCTGCTACTACCTTCCTTTTATTTGATGACCAACCCCTCAATGGCATTTACTATACTCTGGAAGATAGTGGATGGACACTTCTAGTAACTTCTACTCCAGCCACTGGTGTTCAAGCAGCTGACCTTGTTTCTTGGATTGCTGGTTTACTTGGTCTCGGGGGTATTTCTACTTCTGAAGCTATTAGAAAGAAGCTTCAGTCCACGACACCTTCACCCCCTACTCCTGAGGAGCTTCCTAATATAGACCCACCTTCACCTTCTTAGAAAATAGTGAAATGGAATAAACTATTCCATTTCACTATTTTTATTTGCCTGATAGCATATTTCATTACCTTGTACATACAATGCTATATAAAGGAGGAAATTTATGAAGCATACAAAACATACATACTCTTATCTTATACTATTTATCAGTCTTTTCCTCATTACAACTTCTTCTCTATGTACTACATTACTTTGTCATTATCATTTTAAAAAGAATACACTACCTACTTTTCTTTCTTCACTTGATTATACGATTACTTACATGCAACAATCTCTAGATGCTCCACATACTCAACTTGATTATACACTTTCTTTATTATTAGACCATCCATCAGTCACCTCACTTGATGTACATGCACTTCCTTCTTTATTGGGTGAGTTCTTATTTTATTCTCCTCAAGTTTCTAACGCCTATATGATTAATATAAATAACGAAGTTATTGCTGGCGTAAATAATAATGCCCTCTTACATATTGATTATCGTGCACATATTGATTCTGCACTTAATGGCTCCTTTGGAACTTATTCTTCTTCTATTAATGCAGAACCTTTTTTACAAAATGCTTTTCCTATTTATTCTGATGGTGAATGTGTAGGCGCCTTAGTCCTTACGTATGATTTAACATCTATTACTAAGGAATTTTCAGCATTAAAATCTCACTTTCCCAATATGCAATTCTATCTTTTAGATGAATCGGGCAAGCTACTCTCATCTTCTGAGCTTTTAGATCAAAAGAAGTTTGTCCCTACCACCGATATCACTAAACTATGTTCTGCCATTGACTATGCACCTCTAGCCCCTTTTACTTTTCTTGATTCTACTTCTTCTTACGGGCGTTACTACCATCCGTGGAACACAAACTGGACACTTTTGGTGACTTCTTCACCTCCAGCTTTACCAACTTATCTTTTCTTCTTTTTCTTTGGTTGGTATCTACTTATTGCCTTAGTCATTCTTTTCATTGGACTTTTTTTTAGGGGAAGACCAAAAAAAGTTTCTTCTGATGCTAAGAACACTATTTATTGGACATAAAAAAGCACATCCCGAAGGATGTGCTTTTTTTATATCAAATAATTTAATTATTCGATGATTGATGCAACAGCACCAGAACCTACTGTACGGCCACCTTCACGGATAGCGAAACGTAGACCTTGAGCCATAGCGATTGGGTGGATAAGCTCGATTGTCATTTCAATGTTGTCCCCAGGCATACACATTTCTGTGCCTTCTGGTAATTGGATAACACCTGTTACGTCAGTTGTACGGAAGTAGAACTGAGGTCTGTAGTTTGAGAAGAAAGGCTTATGACGGCCACCTTCTTCTTTTTTAAGAACGTAAACTTGAGCTTTGAATTTTGTATGAGGTGTGATTGAACCTGGCTTACATAATACTTGACCACGCTCGATCTCTGTTCTTTGGATACCACGAAGAAGTGCACCGATGTTATCACCAGCTTGAGCTTGATCAAGAAGTTTACGGAACATTTCTACTCCTGTACAAACAACTTTACGTGTTTCTTCATGAATACCTACTAATTCGATTTCATCTTGTACTTTAAGAACACCAGACTCAACACGACCTGTAGCAACTGTACCACGACCTGTGATTGAGAAAACGTCTTCTACTGGCATAAGGAATGCTTTATCAACGTCACGCTCTGGAGTTGGGATGTACTCATCGATGATTTCGAATAATTCAACGATTTTATCTCCCCATGGACCCATTGGATCGTTAAGAGCTTGAAGAGCAGAACCACGGATGATTGGTGTATCATCGCCTGGGAATTCGTAGTCACTTAATAACTCACGGATTTCCATTTCTACTAATTCTAATAATTCTTCATCATCTACCATATCACATTTGTTTAAGAAAACAACGATGTATGGAACACCAACTTGGCGTGATAAAAGGATATGCTCACGAGTTTGAGCCATTGGACCATCTGTAGCAGCACAAACAAGGATTGTACCATCCATTTGAGCAGCTCCTGTGATCATGTTTTTAACGTAGTCAGCATGTCCTGGACAGTCAACGTGTGCGTAGTGACGAGC
>JBOFIT010000265.1:0-3810 GCA_051650305.1 Cellulosilyticaceae bacterium | reverse complement strand
TCACCGCCAGGTTTCCCCATTCGGACATCTCGGGATCAAAGTCTGTTTGCGACTCCCCCAAGCTTTTCGCAGCTTACCACGTCCTTCATCGGCTCTCGGTGCCAAGGCATCCACTCTACGCTCTTAGTAGCTTGACCTGTTTAGAAATTGTTAATGAAACAAGTGTCTTTCTTGTTGAATTTACAGTTTCTCACCCCCTTGTGGGGCTGGGATAAGTAAACAACAAGTCGTTGCCTGTTATTTAACATTTCATAAGTCATTTGTGCCTTGTTCAAAGTAACTTGCGTTACTCTTACTAAAGATGTTTCTTATTATAAAATAAGATGTTTCTTATCGGTTAATTGTAGATTTAAAATTTACTTTACGTAGAAGTTTTAATCTATCAATTTGTTATGTTTAGTTGTCAATGTACAATGTTTTTTGCTGCCGACCTGCTGTCGACTTTTTGAATTATACAAGACTTGCATAGCCTTGTCAACTGCTTTACTGCAAATCTTTTATTGTTTTTATTTTTAGATAACAACCTCAAATTTGAGGTGTTATCTAAAGATAAAACGGTCATGGTTTTCTTTTACCCATGCACGTGCAACTTCACTGTCTGCCACTAATGCATCTAGTTTACTTTGGCTATCTGCTATACCGTTGTATTGGCATAATGCTTCTACAAGAACAGTGTCTAACATACATACTGGTCCGATACCGCAGTTTACGTCAAAGATAATTGTCTCATCTTCAATGTACCATAAAGTATTCTTTACTACTTTTACTTCATATTTCTTTGGCATTTTCTCAAAATGCTCAGCAAATACTTTGCTACGCTCTTTAAGTTTTGTTGTTGTTTTTGTGATGTACCATTTAAGGATAGCTTCTGTCGTCGCTTCATCTGATAAGGCATTACCTTCAACGACGAATTTTCCTCTTACTAATTTTACTGTTGGTACTTCTTTTGTTTCATCTTCTACCATATCAATACCGTAAGTTTTTCCTAAGTACATGTATTGGTTCGCATTTTCTTTTTGTTTTCTAAGACGTTTTAATTCACCTACGATCCATTCTGCATGACCTTTTACTTTATCGGCTACACTAAACATAGTGGTTCCTACTGGTGCTACAACGTGAACAGTTCCATCTGCTTCTACTTGGATAGAAATGCTTGTACGCTTCTTGTATGCTAGATTATAACTAATCTTAGTTCCTTGAAAGTCAAAACTTAATTTCATTATTCTACCTCTTTTATTTAATCATTTTCTATACAGTGTATCATTATAACATAAGTTACATAGTTTGTTGTATACCTTTTTTGTTTTTTGCCACCATCTTCCTTTTTATAACTTTTCAATAAATATCTGTAATTTATTAAAAAATCTAACTATTTGTGTTATAATATACAAAACTACTTATTGAGGTGATTGTATATGGATGAGATGACGGAATTAGAACAATTTCAAAATTTTATAGATGAGTTAGCCCTTCGTAATAAAAGCATTCTGGACCAAATGACTAAATTACAAGATGCTAATTCAAGACTTAATCGACATATCGCAAAGTGTGCGACGACCTGTGGTTGTATTACACTTCATATTAATAAACAGCAATTTTCTTTACAAGACACAGTAGAATATGGGGATTTAAATTCCTTATTAAGCTCTCATGTAGAAGGTTATCCTTGTGCTTCTTGTAATGAACTTCTGGAAAAAGAAATGGGCCGTATCTTATTTTATCTAGGCGCTATGGCAAATACTTTAGGCATCTCTCTTTCCACTGTATTGGAAAATGAAAAAAATCGTACCTCTTTACTTTCTCATTATTGCCTTAAATAATTAAAAAATCCGTAAAAGCACTGGTTGCTTCTACGGATTTTTTTAGTTTTTTCTACCTTAATTAATATTTATCCACATTTTATCCACATTTTGTGAATAAATGGTAATTTTTTACATCATTTTTCCGTAATCATCCCTCTTTGGTACACTTCGTGCTCTTTAAAGTCATTTTCTAGGTCGTCCCAAAATTGTTGTCTAAATACAGGAGGATAGATAGGAAGCTTTGAATGTTGGATTTCTTCTTTAGAAACAAAACGACATTCTTTAATATATTGTTCTTCTACTTCTGGGTCAGAACCCACTTGAATTTGGGATTCGTCATCGATTTGTGTCAAGAAAAACATTCCTAGGTGATGAGTGTCTATACTATAATCTACGTACTCACTTATATAAATCAGCTTCATAGGTCTACAACTTACATTGCACTCTTCTTCCACTTCTCTTACGATAGTGTCGATAACGCTTTCTTCTGGCTCCATGCCTCCGCCTGGTAATGTCCACCATTCAAATCCTGTATACGGGTTTTTCTGACGTAATAAAAGTAATTCTTTTTTATCATTAACTATAATGGCTGCCGCCCTCGGTCGTATATGCATTTTCTCCCCTATCCTTTCTCGTTTTTTTTTATTATAACATAGTTTTTGCATTTTTTTGCACATACTAGTCTATAACCTTTGAAATTCACTTTATTTACATTTTTTAAGAAAGAGGTTAGACTATGAATTCTTTTCAACTAAACGTATGTGTAGACACCGCAGATGCAGCTTTGGCCGCCGCCCGTGCTGGTGCTACTTCTATTTATCTGTGTAGTGGTGCCTTAGTCGGTGGACTCACACCAGCACTTTCTCTCCTTGAGTTGGTTCGTGAAGTGATCTCTCTTCCCCTTCATGTGATGATTCGACCACGACTAGGGGATTTTCTTTATACACCCCTTGAGTTTGAGCAAATGAAACGTGATATCATCACCTGTAAAAAACATATGGCTGACGGCATCGTCTTAGGTGCTTTAACTGCCGATGGTCAATTGGATACGTATATGCTTCGTACCCTTATAGACTTAGCCGGTGATCTCCCCGTCACCTTAAGCCGTGCCTTTGATTGGGGCAAAGACCCTTCCGAGACTTTAGAGACAGCTATTCAGCTAGGTTTTAAGCAGCTTATAACCTCAGGACAGCAAAGCACTGCCTTATCCGGTGCCGACTGCATCGCAAGCCTCATGGAGAAAGCTCATGGCCGACTAGACATTATACCTGCTGGCGGTCTCAACACTTCTTCTCTAGAAGTCCTTATCACCCGCACCCATTGTCGCAGTTACTTAGTAGAAGCGTCAGAAGTCTCCCCTTCTTTGATGACCTACACCCCTGCGGATGTATCTTTTATTTCGCCTTCTCTCAAAGACGCAATGACCCTTGGCATTGACGAGGCTGAGCTCATAGCCCTTAAATCCGTCCTCGAATGCACTTTTGCCTGATAAACGGCTTACTACTTGATTGTAAAAAAGTCCTTTATGTAAGAAATGTTGCACGTAGCTGCCCTTTTCTGAAATAAAGGAACTTTTTTACCCAGGCCATATACCTAACTAAGGGACTATTGCACTACTTGGCAACAGTCCCTTTCACTTTTTTATTCCCTACATAAAAGCACTAATGGCTTCAGATACATTGCGTACCCCTATAATCTGAATACCCTTTACCTTTGGTAATTTATCTACATTGGCATGTGGCATGATGCACTTCTTAAAGCCTAGCTTAGCTGCTTCAATCACTCGTTTTTCCGCCATCGGTACTGCTCTTACTTCACCAGTCAGACCTACTTCGCCAAATACAAGTGTGTACGGGTCAATGTTTAAGTTTCTAAAACTTGAGGCAATAGCTAGAATCACTGCCAAGTCTAGGGCTGGCTCATTCATTCTTAGCCCCCCCGCTAGATTCACATAGACGTCATAATTATTAAGGTCCATTCCCGCTCTTTTATCTAAGACCGCTATAAG
>JBOFIT010000264.1:0-9126 GCA_051650305.1 Cellulosilyticaceae bacterium | reverse complement strand
GTTTTATAAGCATCTTCCACAGCTTTTTGAAGCAGGTAGCTTTTGATATAACGCCCGTTGATAAAGAAGTGTTCGTAATTTCGATTGCCTCTTGTAAGACTACTGTTGCCAATAAGGCCTACCACTTCGATGCCATTAGCTTCGTAGTGGACAGGAATCACATTTTTTGCAGAGTCTTTGCCATATAGATGAAAGACACATTGCTTCAGTTCACGATTCCCACTGGTGTTAAACACGAGTTTATTGTTTTGGATATACTTAAAAGAAACTTCAGGATGTGCAAGGGCTAGCTTATACATACAGTCTGCTATACGCCCTGCTTCTGTCGTATTACTTTTTAAGAAAGCTTTCCTAGCCGGTACATTATAAAACAACTGACGAATCATCATGGTCGTCCCTTCAGGGCAGGCAATCTCTTCGGATTCTAGGAGTTTACCACCATGAACGCACACACGTTTTCCCGTAAGTGCACCAGGGGTCTTGGTGATCAGTTCTACCTTTGCTACCGCACCGATACTAGCCAGTGCTTCACCTCTAAAGCCTAACGACGTCACTTCGAGTAAGTCGTCGGCTGAAGTGATTTTACTGGTAGCATGACGTAAAAAAGCGATCTCAACTTGATCTTTATCGATACCTTTTCCGTTATCTGTGACACGTATGAGATCAATACCACCATTTTTAATTTCAACGGTAATACTAGAGGATTTGGCATCAATACTATTTTCAACCAATTCCTTCACAACGGATGAAGGGCGCTCCACCACTTCGCCGGCAGCTATTTTATTAATCGTATGGGTATCTAGTAATTTGATGGTTGCCATTTAGCCACCTCTTTTCCAAAAGATTATTTTACTTTTTGTTGAAGGTCATAAAGCATTTGCATGGCACTAAGAGGCGTCATGTTCATCAAGTCCATTTCTTTTAGCATTTTAACAACGTCACTATGTGGATTTGCAAAAAGACTAAGTTGTGCTTCAGCCACCTGATTTGGACGAGACACCTCAGGTTGTACAGTCGGTGCTTCGACTTTAACTGGTGTCGCTTGAACCGGTGCAGCTTGTGTTTTGGTACCTTCTTCACTAATAAGGTGACGAATCGCATCACTATCACCTTTTTCAATGGTCTGCATAATAGCTTTAGCGCGATTCAGGACCACTGGAGGTAGACCTGCAAGTTTAGCAACTTGAATACCATAGCTATGGTCCACACTGCCTCTTGCAATCTTGCGAAGGAAGATGATGTCTTCTCCCACTTCTTTTACGGTTACACAGTAGTTTTTAAGGCCTTCTGTCGTTTCTTCAAGGGAAGTAAGCTCATGATAATGGGTAGCAAAAAGTGTTTTTGCCCCTAAAACGTCACGGTTTGCAATATATTCGGTAATGGCCCAAGCAATACTTAGCCCATCAATGGTACTAGTCCCACGGCCAATCTCATCTAATATCAATAGACTTTGCTTTGTGGCATGATTTAAGATATTGGATACTTCCATCATTTCCACCATAAAGGTACTCTGACCAGAAGCTAAATCATCAGATGCACCTACACGGGTAAAGATACGGTCTACGACACCGATATGGGCTGATTCAGCTGGTATAAAGGAACCCATCTGTGCCATCAAAACGAGAAGTGCCACTTGACGCATATACGTCGACTTACCTGCCATATTCGGTCCAGTGATTAAGTTGATTTGATTTTCCCCAGTATCTAAGCGTACGTCATTCCCGATAAACTGGTGAGACCCCATCATTTTTTCTACTACAGGGTGACGTCCATCGATGATGTGAACCGTATCACTAGTATCGATACGTGGTCGGATGTAGTTGTTCTTCTCAGCCACATCAGCTAAAGATGCTAGCATGTCTAATTGAGAGATACACTCAGATACACTGAGTAAGCGTGGCATATGACTTGCAATGAAATCTCTCACCCCAGTAAAGAGTGTGTACTCCAGTACTTGAAGCTTTTCATCTGCGCCAAGTACTTGCTCTTCGATGGTCTTAAGTTCTTCAGTAATATAGCGCTCACAGTTTGAAAGGGTCTGCTTGCGTATGAAGTAATCGGGTACCAAATGATTGTAAGAATGGGTAACTTCAAGGAAGTAACCAAACACTTTGTTATATTTGATCTTTAGGTTTTTGATGCCTGTCTTTTCTTTTTCTTTCATTTCGATATCAAGTAACCAGTTTGCACCATGGGCTTTTACGTCTCTTAGTTGGTCCACTTCTTCGTGATACCCATCCTTAATCAGTCCACCTTCACGTACTGAAATAGGTGGCTCATCTGCTATGGCCCCATCGATACATTCATATAAATCACCGAGTGTATCAAAAGTCTTATAAAGCTCTTTAAGGCTTGTAGCCTGTGCAGATGCTAAAAGCTTATAAATAGCTGGTAACACACCGATTGATTGCTTAAGTGCGATAAGCTCTTTGGCATTACAAGTACCATAGGCAATCTTCCCTACCAAACGCTCGATATCATAGATTTGACTGAGCTGTTCACGGAGTTCTTCTCTAAAGAAAAGGTCATCCTTTAATTCTGTGGTCGCATCAAGTCGTGCATTAATCGCTTGTGCATCCACAAGAGGCTGCTCGATGCATTTACGTAAATAACGTGCACCCATAGCTGTTTTTGTATGGTCTAGCACCCAAAGAAGGGACCCGCGGCGTTTCTTTTCTCTGAGGGTTTCTGTAAGTTCTAAGTTACGACGTGTCGCCATATCTAGTAGCATATAGGCATTCACATTGTAAAGTTGAATACGGTTCATATGGGCAAGGGTATTTTTCTGCGTGTCCTTAAGGTAGCCAAGTAAGGCAGAAGCCGCAAGTGTGCCTACTGGGTATTGGTGAAGGCCCATCCCATCTAATGCCATCACATTAAAATGCTGTAAGAGCAATTCATTGGCAAGTACTTCATCTAAAGCATGGTCAGGTATACGCTGCACAAGGCATGTCATACGATTCTTTAAAAAATCCAGGACTTTTTCTTCTTCATAAGCCGAAGCATTGAGCATACACTCAACTGGCGCAATTTTTGCTAATTCATCCAAGAGCTTACGTTCTTTGTCGCTACCTGTAAGCTCAGTCATCTGCCACTCACCTGTGGTCACATCACAAAGACTTAAGCCATAGCAATCTGATTGTAAGACGATGGACGTAATGTAATTATTCTTTCCTTCTTGGATAGTATTTCCCTCAAGGATCGTACCAGGTGTCACCACGCGTACCACATCACGCTTGACGATGCCTTTACTTGCCCCTACTTCTTCCACTTGTTCGCCAATGGCTACTTTATAGCCCTTCTCGACAAGTCTTGAAATGTAGTTTTCAGCAGCGTGAAAAGGTATCCCACACATAGGGGCGCGTTCTGGAAGTCCACAATCACGCCCTGTTAAAGTAATTTCTAATTCGCGAGATGCCGTAAGTGCATCCTCAAAAAACATCTCATAAAAATCCCCTAGTCTAAAAAAGAGAATACAGTCTTTGTACTGCTCCTTTAGATCCAGGTATTGTCTCATCATTGGTGTTACGTTCATTTAAACCACCCTTTATACTAAAGTACCCACTAAGTAGTGTGTTTTTGAATCTGTAATTGCTACATTGACATAGCTTCCAATTAAATCTTGGTTTGCTAAGACATGGACAAGTAACCCGGTGTCTGTACGTCCACTAAGAATATTGGAATCATTCTTGCTGACTTCTTCTAATAAGACTTCTACTGTCTTACCTACTTGTGCATGCATCGTCTCAGCAGCGAGCTCGTGTACAAGTGCAACTAAGCGATTGAAACGTTCTTTTGAGACGTTTTCTGGTACTTGATCTTCCATTGTAGCTGCTGGTGTACCTGTACGCTTTGAATAAATAAAGGTAAAGGCGTTTGAGAACTTAACCTCTCTTACCACATCTAACGTATCTTGGAAGTCTTCTTCCGTCTCACCTGGGAAGCCTACGATGATATCTGTTGTCATATACATATTTGGCACAGCTGCTTTGATCTTACGTACAAGCTCAAGGTAGCTTTCCTTTGTGTAACGACGATTCATACGATTCAGAACGTCTGTGCTTCCTGATTGGAATGGTAAATGCAGATAGTTACATACTTTATCGCAGTTTGCCATGGCATCGATGAGGTCATCGCTTAAGTCTTTTGGATGGGAAGTCATAAAGCGAATACGCTTAAGCCCTTCCACTTCATTGAGTTCACGAAGTAAGTCTGCAAAACTTACAGGATTCTCTAGATTCTTACCATAAGAGTTAACGTTTTGACCAAGAAGCATGATTTCTGTAACGCCATCTGCTACTAACTCGCGTACTTCTTTCACGATGTCTTCTTTGGTTCGACTACGTTCACGCCCTCTTACATAAGGTACGATACAGTATGTACAGAAGTTATTGCATCCATACATGATATTGACACAAGACTTAAACGTATGTTTACGAATACTTGGTAAGTCTTCTACGATATCTTCATGAGACTCCCAAATGTCAATGACAGGTTTACCCGTTTCAAAACGTGTCTGTAAAAGTTCAGGAAGTTTATAGATATTGTAGGTGCCGAAGATAAGGTCTACATGACGGTAGTTCTTCTTCAGTGTGTCAAGAACGATGTCTTGCTGCATCATACAACCACAAAGGGCGATCATAAGACTTGGCTTTTTACGCTTGATTGACTTTAAGAAACCAAGCTTACCAAAGATTTTCATCTCAGCATTTTCTCTTACACAGCATGTATTGTATAAAATAAAGTCCGCATCTTTTTCTTCTGTTGTTTTTGTGTAGCCCATTTGCTCAAGCATACCTTCGATTTTTTCAGAATCGTGAGCATTCATTTGGCAGCCGAATGTAGATACACAGTATTTTAAATTTTTGTCTTTTATATAGTAACTAAGCTGAGTCATAATGTCTTGTTGTCTTTTTGCTTCAGCTGTTGAAATTTCTATAACTTTTCTTTCACCCATTATGTGATCTCCTTCTTAAAAATAATGATTCTTCCTTATTTTACATGAAATGTATAAGGGTTTCAATGTAAAAGCAAGGGAAAGCTTTTCATTTCCAAAATTTCCACCACATTTTCACTCATAATCTTTGGAAACTTGATAAAAATATACCTTAACCAATCATGTACAAAAGGGGAGAAAAATGTGAAAAAAAGACGTTATTTCCTAACTGTTTTTGTAGGGCTTTTGACTTTAAGTATGAGTCTACATGCCACAGCGCCTACCGAGCAATTACCATTAGATATAGATACCATCGAACTGAGCCTTCCGGAAGTGGATACACTGCTAGAAGATGATGACACTATACCACCTACTAAAGAAGCTTCCTTATCCGATGAAGCCCTTAAAGAAAAGTTCCACACCATCTTATCTGAGATTATCGAAAAGCGCTATGCGGCTCTGATTTCAGGGGATAGTGAAGCCTTACACGCCCTTTATGATACATCTATCAAAACGGGCTTATACGCTTTTGAAAGTGAAGGCATTAAGATGAAATACCTTAAGAATTGGGCAGAGAAGCAAAATGCCACCTTTACCAATATGGAATCAGTGATCCATATGCGTAAAGTACGTGACCGTGAGAATGGTCGCTTTGGAATGACTTGCAATGTATCTACGACCTTTACGTATGCTTATAACGATACACCGGATGTACCCAATACGTTTAAGCTTGGGACCTCCCACTATATTCATCTTCAAAAACAACCTGACGATACTTTTTTGATTGTTAAGGAATGGTATACCGATCCTTTTGCAGATTCTTTAGATTTAGATAATCTGAAGTCTGATGAGATGAAAGCTTTTATTGCTGGACGTACAGCACCAGCTTATACCCCAGATGAGCGGACACAAAAAGCCATTGACTATGCACATCAGTACTGTGGCATTGGTGAAGGTGAACACTTATTTAAGTACAATAAAGCGTATCTAGACTGTAATCCACGTGGTGGCGACTGTGCGAACTTTGCTTCCCAAATTCTCTATGAAGGTGGCGGGTTTAAAAAGACAGATACTTGGAACTATACCAATGATGGGACTAAAGCATGGGTAAATGCTCAAGCTTTCAAGAATTACATGGTGCATAGTGGACGGGGTTCCTACATCGCTAAAGGTTCGTATAAGCAAGTGTATAAAGATGCTTACCAAATGCGCCCAGGTGATTTTGTAGCCTATGAAAAGAAAGGGCGTATCACCCATATCTCTACGGTTACAGGCCTTGATAGCAAAGGTTACCCCCTTGTTACTTGCCATAACACCGATCGTTTATTGGTTCCATACGATTTAGGATGGAGTAATGCGAACATTACTTTCCATCTGATTGATATGCATTATTAAACCAACAATAAAAGGAGCAGTTCAAGTGGCGTAAACGCCGCTTGAACTGCTCCTTTTGGTGTATGATTATTGTGGGGCGCAGTAACTATTCACTGCTTCAAGTACTGCTTCCATTAATTTTTGTTGGTAAGCTGGATCTGAGAGCATACGGTCTTCATTCCAATTACTCATAAATCCCATCTCTAAAATGACTACGGGTACACTGGACCAGTTAAAGCCAGTCATATCAGAACGCTCAAAGATGCCATTGACTTTGATCCCTTTGGCTTTAAGGGTACTTTGTAAGCATTCTGCAAACCGATAACTTGGTTCGTAAATTCCCTTGGTATAGGCACTCGACTTGGCAGGTATAAGGATGGTCGCCCCAGTCTTTCCGCCGTTTCCAATACTATCACAATGCAAACGGATGGTCATCTGGGCTTTGGCATCATTGGCCATCTGTGCACGCTCAGCATTACTGATATTCACTTCATGGCACTCTCTTGTCATGATCACTTGATAGCCAGCATCTTGAAGGAGTGCTTGAAGTATCTTGGCTGCTTCTAAATTCACCACATACTCGGCTTTTTTAGTCCCAACCCCTGCAGTACCTGAGCTTACACGGGCTTTTTTGTTGGCTGAACCTGGGGCTATCGGCTCTAGCTTGCCATCACCTTTAGCTTGGTGCCCTGGGTCAATGCAAATAATAAAAGAGTCTTTGGACTCAGTACAGTAAGTAGGTACAGCTATAGCGAAAATAAGCAGTACGAGACAAAGTTTATACGTATAATGTTTCATTACATAAAGCTCCTTTCATAAGATTCCCTCTTAAAGTTTCCCTATGTAACAAAAAATATTCCTACTATTTTAACTTAGGTGGTGTATTTGAAACCACTGCGAAGTACAACTTTTGTGGCACGACTTTTAAAAGTTGGTAACCTACCTTATTCCATCCCCCTGGAATGCAAACCACATGACCTGTTTTGCTTAAGTGTTTTAAAGAATAGGCGACCACATCTTTGGTATGCATCCACTTGATAGGCCCTTTGTCTTTACAAGTGTTTTTGTCGATGTCAAGCTTATCATGAAAGTCTGTGTGGACAAAGCCTGGGCATAATGCCTGCACATCAATGCCATAAGGCTTTAACTCGAGAGCTAATGACCGGGTAAAGGTAGTGAGAAAAGCTTTAGTAGCACAATACATTGCTGAATGTGGAAGATAAAGAAAGCCTGCCAAAGAACTTACATTGATGATGGCTCCTTTTCGCTGATGCTTCATTTTCTTTGCAACTACGTGGCATAGTGCGACACTGGTGGTATTGTGTACATCTAACATGGCTTGCTGCTGAGCCAGAGAATCCTCTGTAAAAGCAAGCTCTGCCCCATAGCCCGCATTGTTTACTAGAAAATCAATGTGCTTGACTTCTTGAACATAAGCTAAGAACTTCTCCCGTTGTGCTTCCCTTGCAAAGTCTACTAAACATACAGTCACTTGAATGTTAAAACGTTGCATAAGATCATTGGCTACTGCTTCAATCACATCTTTTCGTCTTCCGGTTAGGATTAAGTTATAGCCTCTTTTGGCTAAGGCTATGGCATACGCTTTACCTATACCACTTGTAGCGCCTGTAATAAGTGCCTGCTTTTTCATAGTATTCCTCTTTTCTTTTGTCGTGTCTTTAACTAATAGCTTTTAGTTTGGCATTGGATAGCATAAGCTTAATGCGATTTTCAATGTTAACCTCAGTGGCTGAGGGGTCATAATCAATGACCGTAATATTGGCATTTTCGTATTGATTCATTAATTTACGAACCATGCCTTTACCAACGATATGGTTCGGCAAGCAGCCAAAAGGTTGGGCACATACCACATTGTGGACATTACTGGTGAGGTGCTCGATCATTTCACCCGTTAAAAGCCACCCTTCACCCATTTTAACCCCTAAGGATAATGTCTTTGATGCTAAGGCTTTAACATGCTCGAAATCAGAAGGTGGTGTGAACTTGGAGTGCTTCTTCACTGCCTTAATGAGCCTTTTTTGTTTGAAGTATAAGTACTGATAAATAAGGTGTGCGATATTTTTTGCTTTTTTATTCATCCCATAAAGCTTGTAATCCATAATAGGATTATAACAACAGTAAAGCATAAAGTCACTCATTCCTGAGACAACGACCTCGGCCCCTTCCGCCATCAAGAATTTCTCCAAGTAGTTATTGCCTAGGGGTGAATACTTCAGGTAAATCTCCCCTACGATACCCACTTTCACTTTCTTTACAGTCGTTCTAGCAATACCATCAAATGAATGGATAATGTCCGCATAACGACATTTCTTTTGACCGGCAGCGCCTAGGTGAAGGGAGACTGCTTCGATACAGTCTGCTAATACTTGATCTGTGGCCCCTTCTATTTGTTCATAAGGCTTACATTGATTATAAAGACACATCAAAAGATCTCCATAGTATAAGGCCTCAATGGCTTGATAAGTCATCTTAGGCGTCAGTTTGAATCCAGGCTGCTTTTCAAGTCCTCCCACATTAAGCGATATAACTGGGATTTGCTCCATGCCATGATCTTTTAGCGCCTTGCGTAATAAGTGGATGTAATTGGATGCACGGCAGCCCCCACCTGTCTGTGTAATCATAAGCGCTGTATGCTGTAAGTCATATTTGCCACTTTTTAAAGCAGCCATCATCTCCCCAATGACAAGGAGTGCTGGATAGCACATATCGTTATGGACGCATTTCAGCCCTTCATGACGAATCAGCTGTGGATTGCCTTCTTCAAAAAAACTAATATGATAGCCTTCTTTTTCAAG
>JBOFIT010000263.1:0-4945 GCA_051650305.1 Cellulosilyticaceae bacterium | reverse complement strand
GTGAGCTGTTATCTCACCAACTAGCTAATCCAACGCGGGTCCATCCTATGCCGATAAATCTTTGCTAACTGAGTCATGCGACTCAGCTAGGTTATGCGGTATTAGCGTTCGTTTCCAAACGTTATCCCCCTGCATAGGGTAGGTTACCCACGCGTTACTCACCCGTCCGCCACTAACTTTGGGAGCAAGCTCCCAAAGTCCGTTCGACTTGCATGTGTTAAGCACGCCGCCAGCGTTCATCCTGAGCCAGGATCAAACTCTCGTTAGAAAATGTTTGAATCTAGCTTTACTTAAATAATTGACTGGCATTTAGGTATATAGTGTTCTATTATATTCAATTTTCAAATGTGCTACATGAGCACTTGTTTATCTTAACAAGAGATTTAGTTGTTGTCAACTCTATTTTTTTATATTTTTTTGTTTTTTCTTTCACATTTGTCAACTAATTATATTTCAAATTGTTTTATATTATAGTATAATAGAAGCTACATTTCATGAACAAAGGATGAGCACATATGAAAATTTTAGTTGTATCTGATCACGAAAGTTCTTACATATGGGATCATTTTGATAGAGATAAATTCAAAGATATTGATCTTATTATTTCTTGCGGTGACTTAAAGGCCTCTTACCTTTCTTTTTTAGTTACCATGATTCCTAAGCCACTTTACTATGTACATGGTAACCATGATGTCAATTATATCAACTCTCCCCCCGAAGGTTGTGTGTGTATAGACGATACAGTTGTTACTTATAATAATATAAAAATTGCTGGCCTTGGTGGTTGTATTGAATATACAGGTGGCTCTTTTCAGTATACTGAGAATGCTATGAAACGACGCGTAAAAAAAATAATAAAAGCAGCTTCAAAAAAAGGCGGCTTAGATCTATTGGTTACCCATGCACCTACTCTCAATTTAGGTGATGGCGATGATTGGGCACACAAAGGCTTTGACTGTTTCTATGACATTTATGAAAAATTATCGCCTACTTTTCATCTTCATGGGCACCAACACTTAAATTACGGTTCAAATACTTCTCGTATCCTGGTTTTTAAAGATACTGAAATCATTAATGGCTACGGATACTATATTCTCGATACTGAAAAAGCAGATTCCTAGATAATTTCGGAATCTGCTTTTTTACTTTATTTTGTAATTTTCACAATGTTTTTCATGTAAGAGAAAGGATCTGTTGGCTTTAAATCAGCGCTATTTGGCAGTTCCCCTTCTACCCCATCTACTAACCAATCCATGTGAATAACATCCTCATAATCACATACTTGACCTGTTTTAACTCTTAATTTTTTATCTTGATCGTAAATAGGTCCGGTAAAAACATTAAACTCATTGCGAATAATACTTGACTTAATCCCTTCAATCAGGTGCTTCATTTGGGGATTAATATTTCTATTAGAATATAGTATATCTACAATCCCGGTATTCATCCCTAGCCAGAAGTTAAGCGGTGCTTGTTCACTTGGTGAAATATCATTAAGTGTTTTCCAAGTACCATTTAATATATTGCGTATAACTTTTTCATAAAACACGCCCCAATCCCAAATTGCCATAGCATAGTGTTTTTTGTCTAAATCATTGTCTGAAATACTATAAACACCATACTCCTTAGACATATCTTGGGGAATAGGTAAGTCTTCATTGGATATAATATCTACACCCATTTCTTTTAATTTAAGAGCAATATCTTTCCCCTGCTCCGGATTATCCCATCTATATGTCCACATGGCCTTTACTTTGACATAGGGATTAACTGCTTTGGCCCCTAAAGTAAAAGCATTGATACTAGATACCACTTCCGAAATAGGGTATGGTGCTACATAGCCTATAATATTTGTCTTTGTCATCGCTCCAGCAATCATCCCTAACAAAAATCTTGGTTCATGAATACGTCCAAAGTATAGTGTTAGTGACTTATAGGAGTGTGTTGCTGCACAGTTAAAGAATTTTGTTTCTGGATATTGCATTGCTGCTTTTAGTGCTGGTGCAACAAAAGTTGGACTTGTAGTAAATACAATATCATATTTTTCACGGGCTAACTTTTCTAATGCTATATAAGCTTCTGGTGTTTCTGGCACATCAACAATTTTGGTTGTTTGAATTTGTCCTTTAAATACATTGTCTATATGCAACCTACCCAGTTCATGACTATATGCCCACCCTGATTTTTCTGGTGTCTTTGCGTAGACAAAGGCAATCTTTAATGTCTTTCTGCTCCCTATAAGTTCTGTTAGCGTTGAAAATACTGTCTTCTTCTTAGGTGCTTCAATGGTATCTGTTTTAACATTTGCTTCTTCTTGCTCGATTACTTCTAATTCTGTAATAAGTTTTTTGATATATTCTTTATGCCTTGACTCTGTTACTTCTAAGGGTACTCCGTATATTTTTAAGAAATTAAGTAATGCGTCGCCTGTTGTGATAGGAAGTGATTGCCCACCTTCTTTTAAGTAAATAGCTCTAAAAGGCCTATAAACATTGGCAACAAATGTTTTTTCTTTAGACTCTAACATAGGATCTATATGTTGATAATTCTTAATAAATTGGTATAACTCTTCAAACCTTCCTATCTGGCTAAACCAAATCGTATTAAGTTTTGTTTTTTTATAAAAGTCCATGAACTCATAATAAATTGTATTTACTTTATTCTGTGGATCTCTTCTCGGAATAAGTCTTGTTACATAAGCGTTAAAAGAGGTTGCACCTACAAATTTCAAGACACTTACTCTTTTATTACCTTCCACTACAAAATAACGATTGAGATACTCATATACTTTCAAAGGGTCTCTTATCCCCTCTTCAATATGCGCTTGGTATAAGTGCATCCATTTTGTAGCAAATTCTGTTTCACTTCCCATAAGTGGCATAAAATTATGTGCAAATGAAACACTTCTTGAGTGGGTATAGGTTCCTATGATTTTATTAATTGGAATCTGGATAAGGCCTAATGGTACCTCTGAAATAACATCTGCACTCTGTGCGATGCCGTCTAAAGATGGTAAATAGCCCACTTCGCCTTTATTTGCTAATGCATTCCAAGATTGTTTAGCACTTTTATTTGCTTGTTCATAAATATCTTCAAGCTCTATTGTTTTCATTTACACACCTCACTCTTAATAGTTTATTAATCTATTTACGTTTAAATGTTTCTATTGTTTCCTCTGTCATTCCCCATTCTAGCGCTCTACCTTCTAAATCATAATACATTTCAAACGTCTTATCTTCTACTTCATATCTTATTTTATTAGGTGTTAGCACTTTGAATGTTGGACTTTGATCACTTTCTTCTAATACGACAGTTCCATCTCTATTAAATTTCACTATTTTTTTCGTTTCTTCAGATTGCCACTTCCCATATAGTTCTGGATAACTATATTCACGAATGCCATATAAGGTTCCTGCACATAAAACACCTACAACGCTTAAACATAAAAAAAGCCTACCTATATGTATCTTACGCTTTCTATTTTTCAATTGTTTTTTTGACATTTGCTTTTCCCCCTTTAATACCCCAAGATTATACTATAATTAACCACATTTTTCAACATAGCAAAGAGCCTACACTTTTGTTAGGCTCTTTTGCTCATAAATTGTGAATATAACCTTGTAGTTGTTCTTTTGGCAAAGTAAACTCGATCATTCCCGAAGCATATGGTGAAACCTCATAAACATTCAAGACAATAACTAAATCCCCATTTGACTTAATATAAAAACGTTCATCTTCTTTGATATCAAAGCCATACAATAAATCATCAAAAAAAGGCTGATTTTGTTGTTCCCGTTCATCAAGTTGCTGTTGAATAAGTGATTTTATATTTTGTTTGTAATCTACTTTTTCATCAAACAACTCATTAAGTGTGAGGATCTTATTTTCGCTTATATCAATAACTATATAGGATTGATTTGAGATACCGTGTGCCCCACCAGTATAGATATAATCAAACATACTGACTGTCAAATAATTACTTCGACTTTTTTTCACTTTATAATTACTTATAACTTCATATCGCATATTGTCATTAGCTTTTTGATCCTGCTTACTCATCTTTTCAATATTATTTTGTATTGCCGCTATCCTATTTTCAAAGTACTTATTTATTTTTTTCTCTCTTTTTTTATCGCTAAGTCCATTAATATGTGGCACATGAATATTAGTCATCATATCTTTTGTTTCTATTTTCATAGGTTCATCTGTAATTTCAATTTCCCGTGGAATTGCCATCACAAAGATAGCACTTCCTGCACTTTCATTTTCTTTTTCTTGTCCATAGCATATAGTTGAAAAAATCATTGGTACAATAAGCAAGGTAAACAAAATTCTTTTAACCATTTTTATTTCCCCCTGTTCAATGAAGTTACATTATTAGTATGAGCCAAAAAGCAAAGAATATAATAAGCAATGATTTGCAGATGATGTTTTTATTGGATATTTTAAAGTGAAGTAGTATACTATAACTATATTTCATACGAATGAGGTGATTATTTGAAAGATTTGACAGAACAGCTCCAGCTTATGCATCGCTTTTTTAACACACGTAAAACATATGATTTAAAGATGCGCTTATATTTCTTAAAAAAACTTAAAAGAACTATTTTAGCTGAGCAAGATGCTATTTGTAAGGCTCTCTATGAAGATTTTAAAAAGCCCTACTTTGAAACATATATGACAGAAATTTATACTGTTTTAGAGGAACTTGATACTGCTATTAGGAGCTTGAAAAAATGGGCAAAACCCAAAAAGCATATTGCAGCCTTCCCTCTTATAGGGAGTACAAAAATATACCCTGAACCTTATGGCGTCTGTGCTATTTTTGCACCATACAACTATCCTTTCCAACTAACGCTCTCTCCTCTTATTGGTGCTTTAGCTGCTGGAAATGTTATTGTCGTTAAGCCCTCCGAATACACGCCCCATACCTCATCACTTATAG
>JBOFIT010000262.1:0-6759 GCA_051650305.1 Cellulosilyticaceae bacterium | reverse complement strand
TCGGGCTCATAACCCGAAGGTCATAGGTTCAAATCCTGTCTCCGCAACCATTTGCCCAGATAGCTCAGTCGGTAGAGCAGAGGACTGAAAATCCTCGTGTCGCTGGTTCGATTCCGGCTCTGGGCATTTATCATGTCTTATGATAAGGAATGTGGGTCACTAGCTCAGTTGGTAGAGCACTTGACTTTTAATCAAGTGGTCCCGGGTTCGAGCCCCGGGTGGCTCATACATAAGAAAAGATCTTGCATATTGCAAGGTCTTTTTTTTATTATCTGTTGATTAAAAGTCAGAAAAGTTGTAAAATTAAGCTATCAAATGTAAAAGGGGAGATTAATAAATGTCTAAAGGAAAATCAGGCATTGCTTTAACAGCAATTGCAGCAGTAGCGTTTGTACTAGCGCTTTTAGAGTGGTCAACATTACTTATTTTAGTACTAGGATTTGCATTAGTAGTAGAGAAGGATCAATGGTTAAATAAACAAGTCGTTAAGGCTTTTTATTTAGTGATTGGGTATAATCTCGTGACTTATTTAATCAGAGAGTTATTTGACCTTATCATGATGACAATAGGTAGATTACCATTTATAGGTGGCGTATTTGATTTCATAGAAGGAATCGTTCTATTTGCTTTAATGGCTATTTATATCATTATCACAGGTTTAGCTGCATTTAAAGTTTCTAAAGGGGAAGATGCAGTCGTTCCTGTTATTGATAAATTAGCTGATGACACCTTTGAAGCAGTAAATAAATAATACATAAAAGGGCTGATTTTTGCCCTTTTTTTATTTTGGCTGTTTAGAACTCCTAAAATTGGAAATAATATAACCATTAGGAGGAGTTAGTTATGAATAGCCAAGTCGAACCAGTACAATACATATATCCAAAGCGTGGTGAGATTTATGAAGCAGACCTAGGGATAGGAGATGGAAGCGAGCAGGCAGGTATCAGACCTGTACTTATCATCCAAAACAATGTAGGCAATCATTATTCACCTACGGTTATATGTGTACCCCTTACATCACGCATTAAGAAGGATATACCGACACATTATACACTTACAAAGGAAGACTATTATTTTCTTACGTATGACTCTACAGTTCTTTGTGAGCAGATTAAGACCATATCAAAGAAGCGTTTATCGCACAAGATAGGCGTACTATCTAAGCAAGATATGCATCAGATAGATCGTAAATTAGGTATTAGTATTGCCTTATTACTATAAGTTAAGGTATACATACACATAAAAAGAAAGAGCATTTGGGTTGCGATTATGCACCCAGATGCTCTTTGTCATTAGTGATCGTCTTTAACAATCGGTATTGATTTTTGTTTGAGTCGCTTATAAGTAGCTTCGCGAATTAAGATATAGGAAATGGCACAGATAGGAACCCCTATAATCATACCTAGTAAGCCAAACTGCCCTCCAAATACTAAGATAGCAAACATAACCCAGAGTCCAGAGAGTCCAATAGAACTCCCTACCACACGTGGATAGATGAAGTTACCATCAATTTGCTGTAAGGCAATGACAAACACGATGAACCATACAGCTTTTAGTGGATCAGTAGGATCTGCCATAAGAACGATAAATGTAGTAGGTACTGTACCAAGAATAGGCCCAAGAATAGGAATGATATTACTACCACCGATGATGACACTTACGAGAAGTGCATATGGGAAGCCCAGTACACTCATACCGATAAAGCATAACGTACCTAGTATGAAAGCATCGATAAGCTGACCTGTTATAAAACTACTGAAAGTCTTATGTGCCAGAGCAGTGATATCAATGGTTTTTCTAGATACTTTCTCAGGTAAGAAAGCTAAAGTTAATTGGCGTGCTTGTCTACAAAGTTTATCTTTATTACTTAAGATGTAGATAGAGATGATTAACCCAAAAATAAAGTTTGTGATGCCAGATGTAATGTTAATGATGGAACTGAGTACATTTGGAATCGCATTATAAACGAAATTAATGGATGTTGTTGCTAGTTGTGTAGCAAACTTTTGTACCTCTAACCAGAATTCAGATGTTAATTCAAACTGATTAAGAAATGCTGTAGAGAACTTCATCAAAGACTCGTAATGACCTGGTATTTCATCAGCAAGTGTTTTAATACTCTCAGCCAATTGAGGAACCAGAAGTGAAAAGATAGCAATAATCAACATAAAAGCACTGAAATAAACACAAACTAGAGAAAGTACCTTGCGGAGACCTTTTTGTGGAGCCAGCTTTTTATGTTTCTCAAAGATAAATACTTTGTTGTAGAAAAAGTTATAAGGTCTACAAAATAAATAAGCGATTATGCCCCCATAAATAAAAGGCACGAGAAGTGCTACAACATGAGAAAAGATTCCTTTAAGGCTAGAGATATGTTGTACCGCTACAAAAAGTAAGATAGCATAGGTAATTAAAAAAAGATAATTTTTAAATTTAGAACGTTCCAATGGAGTTCATCATCCTTTCAATATGAAATTTATATTAATGATAAAAATTATTACAATATATAAGAGGTTTGTCAATGCAAAAACAAAATATAAAAGCAAATTTTAGACTACGTGTAGGTTATGCCTGTATCAATCTAGGTATGAAAAAGAAATATCGTACCTTCAGACTGAAGACAATTGAAGAGCGGGACATAGATAAGATAAAAGAAGTTGTGCAGCACAATATTTTCTTATTAGGTGATATCATCTATGACAATATAAAAAACAATATTTATGTGTATCGTGTGACAGCTGATATTATTCCTTTTGCATCCCATCCGACAATGCAAGAAATATTAAAAGAGTACAGCATCTTAACAGAAAGGAAAATTGTGAATCAGCTTGCACGTATAAGGGAATGGCAAGAGAAGTATAACCTTCGTATTAGCATGCATACTAGCCATTTTGTCATACTCACAAGTCCTAGAGAAGAAGTAGTGCAGAAATCTGTACAAGAACTAAAAGCACAAGCAGCATTCTTAAACTACATCAATGGGCGAAACCTTATACTACATTTAGGTGGCGCCTATGGTGATAAAGAAACTTCTCTAGAGAGATTTAAGCTTAATGTAGAGAAATACAAGGCAGAGTTAGATTTAGAGAGGCTTACCATAGAGAATGATGATAAGACCTACACCAGTGAAGACGTCGTAAGTGTGTGTAGGGAACTAGGCTTAAAATGGGTATATGACTATCATCATGAAAGGTGTAAACCTAGTGCACATACTCCTATTATTGACATTCTTAAAAGTTATAAACCCGATAAATATCATTTATCTTCAGGAATTGATCAGCAGATCAAGCCACCACATGCGGATTATATAACCTACGAAGATATGGAGGCTTTTATAAAGCAGCTGAAAGAGGCAGGTATAAGGGAAGCAGATGTAGTATTAGAAGCAAAGCAAAAAAATCTGGCTATTGAACCGATATTAGAGCCATTAGAAGATGGCTATTGGATATTAAAAGATTAAAAAATTAAAAGGGTAGGAAATGCATCACTGAGTGATACATTTCCTACCCTTTGCTTGATAGAGGGATACACAAAGAACCAGGATTACAACAAAAATAGAAGTAAAATCTGAGAGACTCTGTGCATAGAAGATGCCTTCTACACCTATGATTGGTGGTAAAAGGAGAGAGAATCCTACTTGAAGGATACAACCTCTGGTAATAGAAAGTATATTAGCTGCGATATTACGGTTTAATGCTTGGTAGTAGGCACTTGTGGTATAGACGATACCGATACATGGTGCACCCATACAGAAAATCATCGTACGTGTATAGGCTAGTTCACGTATATCTGGAGAGATACCAAAGAACTGTACAAAAGTACGCCCATATGTAGCGAGTAGAGCTAGTGCTACGATACCACAAGTCACACTAATGACTAAAGTAATCAGTAGAATAGCACGCATACGTTTGAATTTTTCAGCGCCGAAATGATAGCCGATAAGGGGTTGCATACCTTGGGAAATACCTACACAAAGCTGCGTATAAAGTGAAATGATGTAGCCCGCCATGCAGAAGATAGCAATGTCACTTGTCGTACCATAAGTATAGATAATGTTATTTTGAATAAGTATGACAATACCTATGGATAATTGAATCATAAGAGATACAAAGCCTATTTTTACAATGGATAAGAGGATACTTTTATCTACTTTAAAATAATCCTTACGGAAGCATATATGTGATTTTGACGAGGTGAAGTAGCGAATCCCTACTAAACTAGAGAGCATCACCCCAGCACCAGTAGCAAGAGCTGCACCACCCGTTCCCCAACCGAGGACGATAACAAAAAGCCAATCTAAAATAATATTACAAATAGCACCGATACCCACCATAAACATAGAAAGCTTTGGATTACCATCAGCACGTACCAGAGGATTTAGGGTATTGGCAAGAAGGTAAGGGATAGCCATTGCATACACCACCACAAAATAATCTTTCGTGTGAGCAAAAGTATCTTCAGTAGCACCTAGTAGATGGGTCAAAGGATTGGCTAATAAGACGCCTAAGATGGTTAAGATACCGCCTATAACGAGAGAAAACTTAAGAACCGTCCCTAATATTTTTTCGGCGTAGTCCATGTCTTTTTGACCGAGAGCAATAGAGATAAGACTACTTGCACCTGTTCCAAGCATAAGACCTACACCTAAAATAATTGTAACAGCAGGCCAAGCAAGATTGACACCAGCAAGACCAACTTCACCGGTACCTTGACCTACGAAAATCCCATCGATCATTGTATAGAGTGCATTGAGTACGACACCTACTACAGATGCTAGGACGAATTTACTCCATACTTTCATTAATTTTTCATTCAATATATAATCTGCATTCATGAGAAACTCCTTTTTGCTATTCAATATCTCTTAAGCATTATATAGGAAGTCATCAGAAGGGTAAAGAAAAAGTTATAATAAATCTGGAATTATAAAAAAGATTGACAAATTAGAAAATAAGTATAAAATAAAAGTGTACTACTTGGTGTAGTACACTTAATACAGTTAAGAAAGGAGATACTATGTTTCCAATTGATATTAAGAGTAGCAAACCATTATACGAACAGATCATAGATTATATCAAGGAACAAGCATTGAAAGGCAACTTAAAGCCACAAGATAAATTACCATCCGTAAGACAGCTAGCAAGCACCCTAGGCATTAATCCAAATACAGTAAGTAAAGCTTATGCAGAATTAGAAAGACAAAAGGTTATAGAGACAATCAGAGGCAGAGGTACCTTTATCTGTGAGCAGACTCAGACAAACGTAGATGAAAAAAGACTAGAAGCCATTAGAAAAGAACTAAAGGCATTATGTATATCCCTAAGTTATATGGGGATAGAGAAAGAACAAGTAAAAAAAGAGATAGATGCGATTTATGAAAGGTTATCTGTTGAAGAGGGAGGGATACAAGGTGATAGAGATTAAAAATGCAAGTAAAGGATTTGGCAATCAGATGATACTAGAAGACATCTGCATGACCATAAAAGAAGGTACGATACATGGTATTATTGGAGAAAATGGAGTCGGTAAGACGACACTTCTTCAAATGATAGGAGGTATCTACAGTGTACCTCAAGGAGACATACTAATCGACGGGGAGCATCCTTATAATAATGAAGCGGTGAAGGAAAAGGTAGCGTATATAGCAGACCGTAATCAATTCTTTTCATGGTATAAGGTACAAGAAATAGTGGACTTCTTTGCACTAAGTTACCCAAGCTTTTCGAAAGAAAAATTTACAACTTATAATGAACAATTTGGGCTACCACTCAACAAGAAGATTAGTCAGCTTTCTAAAGGTATGCAGATGCGACTTTCATTGATGTTAGGGTTTGCGAGCTGTCCGAAGTACTTGATACTCGATGAGCCTACATCAGGGTTAGATGCTGTCGCTAAGAAGCAGTTCTTCGATATGCTGGTAGAAGCAGTAGAAGAAGGCACCACAGCCATTCTCTCATCACATCATCTCAATGAAATCGAAAAAGTATGCGATAAAATCACTATGTTATGTGATACGAAGATTAAATGGGAAGCGACAACATCAGGACTTAAGGAAAAGGTCAGAAAGCTTCAAGTAGTCTTCAAAGACCATAAACCAGAGAACTTAGAGTCATGGCCAGAAGTCATAGAAGTAAGTAGCATCGGAAGTATCTATTATATCGTCACAGATGATTATAGCGAAGCATTCCAAGAGAAGCTTAAGGGATGTGATACAGTACTTGTAGAAGAACTGCCACTTACATTAGAAGAGATCTTTATCTATACCAGTAAGAAGCATAGAGAGGAGGAAAGAAAAGATGCGTAATGGAATCAAGGCACTTGTGAAACATGAGTTAAAGTCGACACTTTATACAGGCATATACTTTATGATTATTGCCATCGGTGTGATTTATATAGGAGTAACTTTTTATCAAGAAGAATTTACAAGATATATGAGAACAGCTGCTAATTATACAGGAAGTATCCAAAGCATCCAAATTCCCATGGTGACTTTCAAAGGTCTACTACTTTTCTTTGTGATAGGTATCTTCGGTATGAGCATTATGATGTTTAGAGAGCAAAGACATACAGAGATGGGACGCTTCTTAAAGTCATTACCATGCAGTGAGTATCACTATGGGGTAAAGCTAGTAATGGGTTTTCTAAGTTACACCATTCCTTATATAATCGTTGTGATAGCTTATATAATACTTAGAAGTGAATATATAGCGTTCTTTAGGGATTTACAATCTATCAACTATGCAGGTGTAGCATTAGCAG
>JBOFIT010000261.1:0-57541 GCA_051650305.1 Cellulosilyticaceae bacterium | reverse complement strand
TTGATAGTAATCAGATGACCACGAACTTTAATCAGTACTATAATTCGCTCTTTGATGATCGTAGCATGCTATGGAACCGTGCAGTAATGACCAAAGAAGCACCAGGTTCTACTTTTAAGATGATCACAGGTGTTGCTGGACTTGAGGAAGGTGTGGTGACACCGGATACATTGATTTATGATACCGGGGTTTATGAAAAAGCTGGAACACCAGGACCTAAGTGTTGGATTCATAGTAAGACAGGTGGCGGGCATGGTAATGTCAATATGGTTAGAGGTTTGGAAGTATCTTGTAACTATTATTTCTTTGATGTTGCTTACCGATTAGGTCTTTTAAGCAGTGAGCCGTATTATGGGATTGATATGCTTACAAAATATGCAGAAATGTTTGGGCTTGGTGAGCCGACAGGGATTGAGATAGCTGAAGCGGCACCCAATATTTCAAGTCCTAAGAACCTTGTAAAGAACCAATTAAACAGTGTGCTTTCAGGCATTAAAAATGGGTCAGAGGCGACCATAGGGAAGTATAAAGACGATGTTAAACTTATATTAGATAAAGGTATCTACCCTGTAGGTAATGCAAGTGATACAAGTCTAGGCGGAAAGATCGATTATTTAACCCAGTATGAGTTAAAGCGCAATATAGAGCCACTTCTTCAAGAGGTGTTTGAAGAGCAGATGGATAGTGTGCTGGATCAGACATTTAGTAGTCTGCAAAGTGAGCTTTCTACGGCGATTCAGCAGGTGGTAAGTGAGATTGTTAGTCAGACAATGAATGATAGGTCTAACAAATCTTTAAGGTTAAAGACCAAGGACGAACTTATCAAGCAACTAGATGGATTGATAGGTGCCTCTTTAGAAAAGAACATTCGTCAAGTGATTGATGAGATGGATTTATATGATATATTAGACGCTTATGAATACGCATATGATGGGCTATACAACCGCGAACTTCGAAAAAATGAAAATCCAGATGTGGTTGAAGAATTAAGACGTCGTCTGGAAATGATTGATGACGAAGAAATTTTCTATCGTGAGCACCTTACCAAAAAAGTGAAAGAAAGTATTTTGCAGGCCATTGCAACCAATGCCTTAGCGAAGCTTGATTTGAATTGGTCTGAGGGCACAACGGTACGTACAGCCATTGGTCAGGGAAGTAATGCTTTTACACCTGTACAAATGGCTAGATATATAGCAGCATTAGCTAATGGCGAGACGGTGTATAATGTACGTCTTATCAATGGTATCTATGATGTCAAAGAAGATAATCGCTATGAGCCGAAGATGAGTACGGTTTATGGTCAGCTAGACCTTAAGCCTACGACTATCGATGTGATCCATGAAGGTATGTTCCAAGTAACACAAGGTAGCTCGGGCTCTGCAAGGGCAGAATTCAAGAACTTCCCCATAGAAGTTGCGGCTAAGACTGGAACTGCCCAAAAAGATGATTTAGATGTTGAAAGGGAGCATAGTTGGTTCGTTGGCTTCGCACCTTTTGATGAGCCACAGATTGCTTTTGTAACCACCATGTATTATGCAGATGGTTTAGGAAGCTATGGAAGACTTATGGCACAAGATATGCTGACAGAATACTTTGGACTTAATGAAGAAATAGAAAAAATAACATTAGATAATATGTTTATGGATTAAGAAAGGGGAACGTAATGAGCATGGGTAATCTGGTTGTATTTAAAGGCAGTTTAGATGGCATTACAGTTATTATTGATGAAGGTGCACCCTTCGAAGAGGTGCTTAAGGACTTCGAGATAAAACTAGAAAACTCAAAGAAATTTTTTGAAGGTGTTAGAGTCAATATGCGCTTTAAGGGAAGAGCACTTTCTAAAGAGCAACAAGAAGAGCTTATGGCATTACTCAAAAAACAAAATATTATTAACGTCTCTTTTGTACATGCCTTTGAGCAAAATGATACTGCCAAAAAAGCAGATGCAATGGAGTGGGTTATGGAAGAATTGTTAAAACCTAATGTTTCCCTTACACATTTTCATTATGGAATGGTTCGTTCTGGACAGCATTTATCCTATAAAGGAAGCGTTGTCGTACTAGGGGATGTAAATCCGGGGGGAGAAGTGACCGCAGACGGCAATGTCATCATTGTAGGGACATTAAATGGAAAAGTACATGCAGGCAAAGACCAAGCAGTCAAGACACCTTTTGTATTAGCCATTAATATGCACCCTTTACAGATCAGTATTGGCGATGTGGTTGCACAGTCGCCAGAAGGCGAAATCGTAAGTCGCAAAAAAAATCAATTGCCTCAAATAGCGTATGTATCAAATAATCATATTTATGTTGAGGAAATAGATGTCAAAACAATGTTGCATATGGTAGAATAAGAATAGACCATGGATTAACAAACAGGGGGGAAAAAAATGAGTGAAGTAATCGTTATTACATCTGGAAAAGGTGGTGTAGGAAAGACAACTACATCAGCAAATATTGGTACAGCTCTCAATTTATTGGGAAAGAAAGTTGTCTTATTAGATGCGGATATCGGGCTTAGAAATCTTGACGTTGTCATGGGGCTTGAAAACCGTATCGTCTATGACTTAGTAGACGTTGTAGAAGGCAGATGCCGTTTAAAGCAAGCACTTATCAAGGACAAGCGTTTCGACGGACTCTTCTTACTGCCAGCAGCTCAAACACGTGACAAAGATGCCGTAAGACCAGAGCAAATGAAAAAGCTTTGTGAAAGCTTAAAAGAAGAATTTGATTACGTTATTGTAGACTGTCCAGCAGGTATTGAACAAGGGTTCAAAAATGCTGTAGCAGGTGCAGATCGTGCACTTGTAGTGACAACACCAGAAGTTTCAGCAGTGCGTGATGCAGATCGTATCATTGGACTTTTAGAAGCAAACGGTGTGTCTAATAGCCAACTTATTATTAATCGTGTACGTATGAATATGGTTAAACGTGGCGATATGATGGCTATGGACGATGTAGTCGAGATTTTAGCAATTGATCTTATCGGTGTTGTGCCAGACGATGAAAGCATTGTTATTACAACAAACCGTGGTGAACCAGCTGCTGCGGATCAAGGGGCCATAGCAGGTAAAGCATTTAGAAATATTGCAGAACGTATTGAAGGTAGAGAGTGTCCATTTTTAGATTTAGATACAAGCAACACTTTTTTAGAGAAACTGAAGAAGATGTTTGGGTTTAACAATTAAAGGTCAAAGAGGGTGAAGAATATGCTAGACTTTAGTCAATTATTTGGTAAAAAAAATCAATCGGGTAATGTTGCTAAAGATAGGCTTAAACTCGTGCTTATCCATGACCGAATGAACTGCTCCACAGAATTACTTGAAATGATGCGTGCGGATATTATAGCCGTTATTTCAAAATATGTAGATATCGATACAGATGATTTTAATATTGAAGTATCAACAATGGAATGTGATAAAAATGGTGGAAAGGCACCTGTGCTATCTGCCAATATTCCCATTAAAAATCTAAAAAAAGTTAGATAAATAGGTGGGTAGTTTACTACCCACCTATAAAAGTAGGAAGGAAAAGAAGTATGTTTAAATTCAGAAGGGAAATGATTAAAAACATTGATATATGGCTTTTTTTATCAATGGTTGCACTTGTAGGTATCAGTTTACTTGCTATTAGTAGCGCTACCTCTTATACGGGAGATATCAACAACAATTTTAATGATCAACTGACCTTCTTCTTGACAGGACTTATTTTAATGGCTATTGTCATGGCTATTGATTATCACCTGTATGGAGAATGGTATTTGATTATTTATATAGGATGTATTTTGTTGCTTCTATCCGTCTTTGTCTTTGGGAAAAATGTAAATGGTGCTGAGCGATGGCTTAGTATAGGACCATTCTCTATTCAGCCCTCAGAGTTTGTAAAGATAGGGGTCATTGTCTGTACAGGTAAACTTTTAGAAAAATACAATGATAAAATCAATCATATTTCTACTGTGTTAATCATAGGCATGTTTCAATTTGTTCCTTTTATTTTAGTAAATAGACAACCGAATTTATCAACCAGTCTTGTCATTTTAGGTATATTAGTGATACAATTATTTACGAGCAAGCTAGAAATGAGACATATGATAGCAGCAGGTATCATTGGGGTACTTGTTGTGAGTATCGGGCTTGGTTATATTATTAAGAATCCTAATCAAAAGCTCATTCCCGATTATCAGAGAGGGCGTATCCTTACAAAACTTGAAGGAGGAGATTCTTTAAGTGATAACTACCAAACGAATAACTCTGTACATGCTATTGGATCAGGTGGCTTACAAGGCAAAGGGCTCTACCAAGGTGCTATAAGCCAGCTTAATTACTTGCCAGAATCCCATAATGACTTTATCGTAGCTATTATTGCAGAGGAGTTTGGATTCATAGGCATTATGACCATGTTGGGCATCATTTTATTTATGATAGCACGGGGGCTTTGGATAGCCCATAACGCCCCGGATCCGTTTGGAAAATTTATTGTAGTAGGTTATATGGGGATGATTGCCATGCAGACCTTTGTAAATATGGGCGTTGTGACGAGTTTATTACCTAATACAGGCTTACCATTACCTTTTGTAAGCTACGGGGGAAGTTCCCTGTGGGCAAATATGATAGGGATGGGTTTGGTACTTAATGTTGGGATGCGAAAAGAAAATACGATGTTTTAGGAGGAATAGATATGCATATTGGGTTAATTGCACATGATGCAAAAAAGAAATTAATGGAGAACTTTACCATTGCCTATAGACATATACTAGCAAAGCATACTTTGTATGCGACAGGAACGACAGGAAGACTTGTAGAAGAAACGACAAACTTAAATATTTACAAGTATTTAGCGGGCCACTTAGGTGGTGCACAACAGTTGGGTGCTCAGATTGCACACAACCAGCTAGATATGGTCATTTTTCTTCGTGATCCTGTGACACAAAAAATGCATGAACCAGATGTTGGTGCATTAGAGCGCTTATGTGATATTCATAATATACCAATAGCGACAAACTTAGCAACAGCTGAATTGCTTGTAAAAGCGTTAGAACGAGGCGATTTAAGCTGGAGAGAAGTTGTAAGATAAAAAAAGACTTGTCTAAGTCTTTTTTTTATGTGAAAGGCCCAACTGTGTATTGATTAAATACAATCAATTGGGGAAATATAGGAATAAGAGCATGGAATACATGTGAAAGTAGACTGGAGGAAACAAATGACTACAAAAGTAAATGTGTCAGATTATATTTTAAAGCAAGTAGATAAGCCAGCGCGTTATATCGGCGGAGAGGTGAATAGTTATACCAAAGATTTAAGCACAATTGATGTGCGTTTTGCTTTTGCTTTTCCAGATGTTTATGAAATAGGTATGAGTCACCTTGGGATGCAGATTTTATATCATTTCTTAAATAGAAGAGAAGATACGTACTGTGAGCGTGTTTTCAGCCCATGGTTAGATATGGAAGAACTTATGAGAAAAGAAAAGATGCCTTTATTCTCATTAGAAACCCATAGCCCAGTAAAAGACTTTGATTTCTTAGCATTCACACTTCAATATGAAATGAGCTATACCAATATACTTAATATGATGGATTTAGCAGGTGTACCACTTTTAAGTAAAGACCGTACTGAAGAAGACCCTATTGTCGTTGCAGGTGGACCATGTGCGTACAACCCAGAAACGTTAGCACCTTTCGTAGACTTTTTCTACCTAGGAGAAGGTGAATACTGCTATGATGACATTTTAGATCTTTATAAGGAATATAAAAAGGCAGGACGTAGCCGTCATGAGTTTTTAGAAGCTTTATTAGACATTGAAGGTATGTATGTACCATGTTTCTATGAAGAAGTCTACAACGAAGATGGAACCATCAAAGAGAAAAAGCCACTTCATCCAAATGCAAAAACAAAAATTAAAAAAGTGGTTATCGAAGATATGGATAATGTCTTTTATCCAGACAAACAAGTATTACCTTGGATTCAAGCTGTCCATGACCGCGTTACTTTAGAGATGTTTAGAGGATGCTTAAGAGGATGCCGCTTCTGTCAAGCAGGTATGATCTATCGTCCAGTACGTGAAAAATCAAAAGATGTACTCATTAGTCATGCAAAGAACTTACTGGAATCAACAGGTTATGATGAGATCAGTTTAGCGTCACTTAGTACAAGTGATTATAAAGATCTGCAACCATTTGCAGACGAACTTTTAGAGCTCTGTGCAGAGCAATGCGTTAATATTTCATTGCCATCACTTCGTATAGATGCTTTTTCAGTTGACCTTATGCAAAAAGTACAAGAAGTAAGAAAAAGTAGCTTAACTTTCGCACCAGAAGCTGGGACACAGCGTATGAGAGATGTTATCAATAAAAACATTACTGAAGAAGAGATTTTAAATGGTTGTGATTTAGCCTTTAATGGTGGATGGAACCGTGTGAAACTTTACTTTATGCTAGGATTACCTACTGAAACAGAAGAAGACGTACTAGGTATTGCAGCATTGGCAGAACAAATCGCAAAAGCTTACTACAGCATTGAAAAGAGCAAACGTAATGGTGCCCTTCAGCTTGTGGTAAGTACATCATGTTTTGTGCCAAAACCATTCACACCATTCCAATGGCATGGACAAGACACATGTGAATCATTCATGAAAAAACATATGTTACTTAAAAATGCCATTAAGAGCAAACAAATCAAATACAATCACCATGATGCAAAGACAAGTGTCTTAGAAGCGGTTATCGCTAGAGGGGACCGTAAAGTAGCAGCACTTATTTATGAAGCGTACAAGTTAGGTGCGAAATTTGATAGCTGGGGCGAATGTTTTGATGAAGAAAAATGGAATGAAGCAGCACGTTTATCAGGTGTAGATTATAACTTCTACGCAAACCGTGAAAGAAGTTATGAAGAAGTGATGCCATGGGATCATATTGATATTGGTGTAACAAAACAATTCCTTATTCGTGAAAGTAAGCGTTCAAAAGAAGAGCTTACAACACCACAATGTAGAGAAAAATGTTCAGGATGTGGTGCGAATACATTTAATAAAGGAGTATGTTATGAGAACTAGAATGCAGTTTACAAAACTTGGTCACGTTAAATTCGTAGGCCATTTAGATACAGTAAGACTTTTTCAACGTGCAATCAAGGTAGCAAGAATTCCTATTGCTTATTCACAAGGGTTTAATCCACATTCACTTGTATACTTTGCAATGCCACTTTCAGTAGGGGTAAGCAGTAACAGCGAATATATGGATATCGTGACAAAAGAAGACGTAAGCCCAGAAGAAATGATGGCAAAACTGAATCAAGTTTTACCACGAGGCATTGCAATCTTAAAAGCTTTTGAAGTAGATCAAAAAACCCCTACGCTTATGAGCCTTGTTCATGAAGCAGACTATAGCATTACATTTGATGAGAAAGACGTAACAGAAGAAGTAATGCAAGGCATTAAAGATAAGCTGGATGCAGAAACGATTCTAACAATGAAGAAAAGTAAGAAGGGAAAGATGAAAGAGGTAGATTTTAAGCCACTTGTAAGAAACTATACCCTTGAAAAGACAGCGGAAGGCTATGCCTTACATTTAAAAGTAGCAGCTGGAAGTATGGAAAACTTAAGTCCAGAGCTTCTATTAAAAGCAGTTACAGAAAATGAATGTGAGAACTGGGATTACCATATTCAAAGAGAAGCTCTTTATACAGCTACAGATGAAGGGATTGTTGCATTAGATGTGTATAGATAAAAGCATCACAAAGCGTGTAGTGATTGACCACGGTCATTCACTGACACGTATTGCAGTACAGGAAGGCGATAAGCTTACACATCTTTATATGGATAGTGTATTAGCTGAAAGTGTACAAGACCGTATTGTGGTAGGACAGGTCGATCAAGTTGTCAAGAATCTCCAAGGGGCTTTTATAGACTTTGGCGAATCTAAAAATGGACTTTTACATTTTAAACAAGTGCCTGATTGCTACAAAAATAAGCTCCAACAAGGGGCACGTATCCCTGTGCAAGTTAAAAAAGAAAATACAGGGGACAAAGGACACAAGTTGACGTGTTATCTTAATATACAAGGCTATTATTTAGTTTGTATGGTATTTGAACCTGAGGTACGTCTGTCAAAGAAGATTAAAGATCCTACAAAGCGCCAAACACTCAAAAAGACGTTAGAAGCCATTAGTGATGGGACATGTGGCTTTTTGGTACGTACAAAAGCCGAGCATGTGCCACTAGAAGTCATTGAAAGAGAAGCTGTTTATCTAAGAGAAGTGGCTAACAAAATTTTAAGCACAAAAGACAACTTGTCAAAAGGTATGGTACTTCTGAAAGAAGATAACCTGGCATTACAAGTGATTATGGATCATCTAAAAAAAGATGATCAGTTAGAGATTAGTTGTAATCATGCAGTGTTATTAGCAAGTATTAAAGAAAGACTTACGTCACTTGTCCTTGAAACTGAGTGCTTAAGCTTTAAGTCTTATCCCGAAAATGAAAATCTTTTCAAAATCTATAACTTTGAAAAGCGGTTTGACAATGCAATGAAGCAAAAAGTATGGTTAAAAAACGGTGGCAATATTGTCATTGACTATACAGAAGCAATGACGGTTATCGATGTGAATAGCGCAAAAGCTATTGTAAGCAAAAATCAAGAAAAAACTGTGTGGGAACTGAATGCATGTGCGACAGAAGAAGCACTGTTCCAAATGATGCACCGAAATCTCTCAGGGATGGTACTGGTAGATTTAGTGGAATTCAAAAAAGAAGAGCAAAAAGCCCTTATTTTTGAACATGCAAAGAAACTTATAGCAGCCTATGACAGAGATCGTACAAAAGTCTATCCCCTAACAGAGTTAGGGTTATTGCAATTTGTGCGTACAAAAAAATACACGACTTTACCAGAGGTGCTTTCAGAGAGCTGTACAGCATGTAAAAAGCGTCATAGTACAGCGAGTGCTGTGACAAGTTGGCATCAGATAGAAAACCAGCTTAAGCAAATGAGTGCCCATACGATTCAAGAAAAAATCTATCTTTATTGTGACCCACAGTTAAAAACATTTTTTGACGTTTTTAATTGGGAAAAAGCCTTTAAAGAAGACTATGGTGTGACATTAATCGTGGAAGCAAACAAGAAATTTGACAAAAATAGTTATGAATTAAAATATCATCCAACAGAAAAGCTTGACAGAAGAAAATGAATATGATATATTAACTAAGTGTTTTGGCCGCACGAAGAGGTTTTAAACTAGCAATAGTACCGTATTCGGCGAGTTTTCGGATTAAGGAGGTGTACACATGTACGCAATTATTCAAACTGGTGGAAAGCAATACAAAGTTGAAGTTGGTTCTACACTTAACGTGGAGAAGTTAAACGTTGCAGCTGGTGAAGCTGTAGTATTTGACCAAGTATTAGCTGTTTCTAACGATAATGGGCTTCAAGTTGGTGCTCCATTTGTAAACGGTGTAACTGTAAAAGCTGATGTTGTTGAAGAAGGCAAAGGCAAGAAAGTAATCGTATACAAATACAAAGCTAAAAAAACTTACCACAAGAAGCAAGGTCATCGTCAACCTTTCACAAAAGTTAAAATTACTGCGATTGAAGCGTAATTACCATGATCAAGGTAGATTTATACTACATGGATAAAACGTTGTGGAGACTTAACGTATCAGGACATGCAGGCTATGCCGAACATGGCCAAGATATCGTGTGTAGTGCCACTACGATTTTAGTATTCAATACATTGAATGCCATAGAAGAATTAACTACCGAACCGTTAGAGGTTCTGAAAATGGACCCTGATAAGGGTATTATAGATTGTCGTTTTCCACAAAGAAAACAAGGTAACACAAATCCAGATGCCACACTCCTTTTAAAGAGTATGCTCATCGGATTAAACACAATACAACAAATGTACGGAGAATACATTTCAATACAATTAATAAAAAAATAATTAAGAATATAGATCTTAGGAGGTGAATCATATGATACGTTTTGACCTTCAGTTTTTTGCTCATAAAAAAGGGGTAGGATCAACTAAAAACGGTCGTGACTCTGAATCTAAGCGCCTTGGTGCTAAGAGAGCAGATGGGCAAGTAGTAAAAGCTGGTAACATTTTATACCGTCAAAGAGGAACAAAAATTCATCCAGGTGTTAATGTAGGACGTGGAGGAGACGATACGTTATTTGCATTAGTAGATGGTAGAGTTAAATTCGAACGTAAAGGCAGAAGCAAAAAACAAGTTTCTGTATATCCAGTAGCAATCGAAGCGTAATAGATATACGTGAAGGTTTCAACATCTGTTGAAACCTTCTTTTTTTGCTACTATGTAGCAATGTGTATAGGAAGTGGTATATTTGCCTACCCTATAAAAAGAACTTTATATACGATACACTAAAAGATGAAAGGAGTGAGATTATGTTCGTAGATAACGTGAAAATATTTGTAAGATCTGGGAAAGGTGGCGATGGCCATGTATCTTTCCGTCGTGAAAAATACGTACCAAACGGAGGCCCAGATGGTGGCGATGGTGGACGAGGAGGGCATATTATCTTCCAAGTTGACCCAGGTATGAATACCCTTATGAATTTTAGACATAAAAGACATTATAAAGCACAAGATGGTGAGAGCGGTATGAAAAAACGCTGTCATGGTAAAGATGCAGAGGACATGATTATTCGTGTACCACAAGGTACGATCATTCGTGAAGCGGAGTCAGGCAAAGTTATTGCTGACCTTCACAAAGTGGATGATAAGCAAATTATTTTCCGTGGTGGTAAAGGTGGGCGCGGTAATCAGCACTTTGCCACTGCAACGAGACAGGCTCCTAAATATGCACAAAAAGGACAAGAAGCAAAAGAATACTGGGTTATTCTAGAGCTTAAAATGATTGCAGATGTAGGACTTGTAGGCTATCCAAACGTAGGTAAGTCAACATTACTTTCAGTGGTAAGTAATGCACAACCTAAAATTGCAAACTACCACTTTACAACACTTGCACCAAACTTAGGTGTTGTAACCAATAACTATGGCAAGCAATTTGTTATGGCAGATATTCCAGGACTTATTGAAGGTGCTGCTGAAGGTGTAGGCTTAGGACATGACTTCTTACGCCACGTAGAGCGTACAAAAGTACTAGTGCATGTGGTTGATGCATCAGGAAGCGAAGGACGTGATCCAGTAGCAGATATCCATGCTATTGAAAATGAAATCAATCAATACAATCCAGAAATTTTAACGACAAAACCACAAATTATAGCAGCGAATAAGATGGACCTTGAAGGTGCAGAAGAGAACTTTAAACTTCTTAAGGAAACTTTTGAAGCGAAAGGCATCAATGTGGTACCTATTTCAGCTGCAGGTAATGAAAATTTACAGCCATTACTAGCAGATATCGCAGAGCTTCTTAAAACTGTACCAGATGAAGACATTATCTTTGAACCAGAATTTATCGAAGAGATTGATGGTAATACAGGTAGCTTCACAATTACAGAAATTGAAGAAGGTTACTTTGTGGTTGAAGGTGTGGGTGTAGAGAAGATGATGGGTTACACAGCACTTGATACAGAGCAAGGCTTTGCATTCTTCCAAAAATACCTACGTGAAAAGGGTATTATTGAAGCACTTGAAGAAAAAGGTGTACAAGAAGGCGATACCGTTAAAATTTACGAATTAGAATTTGAATACTATAAGTAGAAAGGGATTCATCCTATGAAAACCATTACAAGTAAACAACGTGCCTACTTAAAATCAGTAGCACAGACAGTAGACCCTATTTTCCAAATTGGTAAAAATGGTTTAACACCAGAAGTAACAGAAGCAATCTTACTTGCGCTTGAAGCACGTGAGATCGTAAAAATAAGTGTATTAAACAACTGTTACGAAGATCCAAAAGAAATGTGTCAGATTTTAAGCGAACGTACAGGTTCTATTCCAGTACAAGTTATTGGAAAGAAAATTGTACTTTTCAAGCAAGCTAAGAAAAACTCAAAGTTTGTATTACCTGATACAAAATAAAAGCATAGAATTGGTAGGCTTTCCTTCGGGGGAGTCTACCCATTTGTCTATAAAATGCTAAAATGAAGCATGTTAAAGGAGCTGAAAGTTTATATGTCACCTACAAGAACGATTGAAAAACGTGTGGCAATCATGGGTGGGACTTTCGATCCCATACATATGGGACATCTTGTGACAGCAGAGGCAGTACGACATGAATTTGATATTGATGAAGTTATTTTTGTACCGACAGGTAATCCACCACATAAATCAAGTGTGAGTATCACTTCAACAGAACATCGTTATTTGATGACGGTGCTTGCCACAGCGGCTAATGAGCATTTTCATGTATCACGTATGGAGATTGATAGAGAAGGAAAGACCTATACCATTGATACTATTAAAGAACTGAAACGTGTGTATGGTAAAGGGACAAAACTTTATTTTATTACAGGTGCAGATGCTATGCATGAGATTTTGACGTGGAAAAATTCAGAAGAGCTCTTGAAACTTTGTACTTTTGTAGCAGTAACAAGACCTGGCTACCATAAAAAGCAATTGATGGCTAAAGTTGAAGCGTTAAGAGAGCAGTATGATTCCAGCATTCAATTTCTAGAAGTACCAGCACTTTCGATATCTTCTTCGGATATTCGTTATCGTGTGAAGGAGAATCGTCCGATTAAGTACTTAGTAACCAGCGCAGTAGAAAATTATATTCAAAAGCATCATCTGTATGCACATCCCTTATCTTTTGATAAAGAAATGATTCGCCAACTGACAGACTATGTCAAAGGGTGTTTATCGACAGAAAGGTATAATCACACTAAAGGTGTGGTAGAACGTGCCATTGAGCTAGGTAATATTCATGGTAAAAACACCGATAAGCTTTTTATTGCAGCACTTTTTCACGACGTTGCGAAAGAACTGACAGAAGATGAAGTTCAGCACTTATGTGAACAGTATCAGATTAAGTTGGATGCATTTGAAGAAGCGCATATGGATTTGGCACATGGAAAAGTAGGCGCAGCACTGCTGGCTCATAAATGGGGCATCAAAGATGAGGATATTTTGAATAGTATTCGTTATCATACAGTGGGAAGAGAAAAGATGAGTGATATGGAAAAGATCATTTATCTAGCAGATATGACAGAGCGTGGTCGTAAAGCTTTCCCAGCCCTTGAAAAGATTAGACGTCTTTCAGAAATTGATCTAAATCGTGCGATGTATGAAGCTTTGGTATCGTCCAAAGATTATGTGACTCATGTATTAGGGCATCAGATGCATCCTATTACAGATGGGTTAATAGAAGTTTATAAAATTTATGATCTATAAAAATAAAGGAGAAAATGATGACTATTTTAATGCAATTAGGATTACTTGTTTTAGGATTTATCATCCTTATTAAAGGTGCAGATTACTTTATTGATGGGGCAGCATCAATCGCTAAAAATTTAAAAATTCCAGATATTTTAGTAGGTCTTACTATTGTAGCCTTTGGTACCAGTGCACCAGAAGCTGCTGTAAGTATCAAAGCGATGCTTAGTCAAAATAGCGATATGGTACTGGGAAATGTAATCGGGAGTAATATCCTTAATATTTTACTTATTGTTGGTATTTCAGCATTTATTTTTCCACTTCAAGTCAAAAATAACACCATTAAAAAAGAAATCCCATTTACTTTTTTAGTAAGTGCATTACTACTTGTACTTCTTGCAGATAATCCGCTTGGTAATGGGACAGTAGATATGATTAGCCGTGGAGATGGTATTGTTATTCTGTTGTTCTTTGCTGTTTTTATGTACTATCTTATTACCCTTGCAAAACAAGGCAATGTGGAAGCGGTAGAGCCGAAATTTGGTATGGGTAAAGCAAGTGTCATTACGTTGGTTGGTTTAGCTGGTATTGTATGGGGTGGCAATATGGTTGTGGAATCAGCAAGTGCTATTGCAACGGCTATGAACATTGGACAAAAGTTTATTTCTTTAACCATTGTAGCGTTTGGAACGTCTTTACCGGAACTTGTGACCTCAGTGATGGCAGCTAGAAAGCAGGAGCAAGACATTGCTTTAGGAAATATCATTGGAAGCAATATTTTCAATATTTGCTTTGTAGTAGGGGTACCAGCTACGCTATTTGGAAGTATCATTCCAGCAGAAGCAGTTTATACAGATCTTATTGTAATGCTTATTGCGACACTCACATTATTCGTATTTAGTAAGACAAATAAACAAGTATCTAAAAGAGAAGGACTTGTTTTCTTAAGTATGTTCCTTCTGTATTATGGATATCTTGTCATCAATCAATTAGCGCTTTAGTTAAAGGCTATGAGCAAAGGAGTTTTTGAATGGTGAAAGAAGAATGCTTAAGAGATGCAGAGAAGATTTATAAAATACTGGATGCAAAGAAATTAGAAAGTATTCAAGCTTTAGATGTACATGAACTAACGGCTATTGCAGATGTATTTATCATTGCAGTTGCTTCTAATACACGGGCAACCAAAGCTTTGGCAGATGAACTGGAATTTAGGCTAGAGCATGAAGATGATATGTTTGTCTATCGTAAAGAAGGCTATGATACAGCAGGATGGATCTTGCTTGACTATGGTCATATCATTGTGCATATCCTTTTTAAAGATGATGCAGAGTTCTATGGATTAGATCGTTTATGGCATGATGCAAAAGAACTGATATTTTAATACAACAATAGGCTGGGGATTTCCCCAGCCTATTTTAATGTTTTGCTAAAGCGCATTTTTTTTGTCTTGAAATAACGTTTTTGATGACGACGTTTCATGGATGAAAAAATAAGGAAGAGAATGAAGATAAGAATAATCAGTGCAATGAGCCACTCTATAGGAAATGGGAATGGCGTGGGATTAGGGTTTGTAGCACCAAAGGGTGAAGACAGGAAATGAAGGCCTGAAATGACTAAATCGTTGGAAGCGATAATTTGATTGTTGTAGATATAGTCAATGGTGCCGACTTTTTCATTTTCTTTAACCCCAAGCTCTAAGTACTCAGGGAGGTTCAGCTTCGTGCTAATATCACGTAATTTGATATCACGACTAATAAGCAGTGATTCGTTACTGGATACAGCCACATCTCCTTGAGCAGCTTCGATTAGATTACCGCTTTTAATGGCGTAAACAGGTAGTGTCTTAAGAAGTGAAGAGGTCTTGTGAAGCTCGATGGTGTGATAAGCATTAAAACCATAATCCAATAATTTATTGGTGTCCTTATACATACTAGACCCTTCACCTTTTAGAATGACAGCGATAAGGTCAATGTCTCCTTGTCTTGCAGCTGTCACCAAGGTATTACCAGCTTCGTTATGATAACCGGTCTTACCACCGATTACATCACTACGATAAAGGGCACTGTTTCTAATCTGATTCATCAGACCATGCTGCTGTGCAAGGGGTCTTGGTTCGGCAGATTTATTGGTAGGTGGAATTTGGTACGTCATATGGGACATGATTTCTAAGAAATAATCGTTATTATAAAGGGCACGCATAATGAGTGCCATATCATAAGCTGTGGTGTAATGATTGGTATCATGAAAACCATGGGGATTCATAAAGTTTGTATTGGTACAACCTAAAGCCTTCGCTTTCTGTGTCATAAGCGAAGCGAAAGAATCGATAGAACCACTTACTGCCTCTGCAAGTCCGTTGGCAATTTCGTTGGAGGACATGAGGAGTAGACCGTGAAGTGCCTGGTCGACTGTAAGCTGCTCACCAGCAAAGATGCCGATGGAACTACTGCCAGGAGGTGTACTGTTAATGGCCTCTTGAGAAAAGGTAATGGTATCTGTAGGTTTAAGGTTTTCAATGACGAGTAAAGTTGTCATGAGCTTGGTAATACTTGCAGGATAGTAAGTATTACGTGCATTTTTTTCATAAAGTATCTTGCCCGTTTTAGCATCCATAAGAATGGCAGCATCCGCAACGATGGACGGGACTGTATTTTCTTCAGTTGCCCATGTAGTAGATGGTAGTAAACTTATAGAAAGTACACATAAAAGAACAAAATAGGTTATAGAAGATCTGAAATATCTTTTGTACATAGGGATAGTTACTCCTTTCAATAGTACTAGTATATAAAAAGAATGAAATTTAGTAAAGGCAAAGATGTCTAAGTTGTGAAAAAAGTGTTAAGACTTTATAGATGAGGTGATTATATGTTAAAATTATTAAATAAATATAAAATCATTCTAATCGTAATCGTTTTAACAGGTACACTAGGATGCTATAGGTATTATAAAACCCAGCAAGTACAGCAAGCTTTCCAACTGATAGAAGATGAAAAGCAAAGTGTAAAAGAGGAAGAAACTGTTGCTGTAATAGAAGAAAGAAACGATGCTATACCAATGCAAGTACCGGTATATGTATGTGGCCAAGTGAAAAAGCCGGATGTATACCAGCTAGCTTCTGATGCCTTAGTAAAGGAAGCTATTAGCATTGCAGGGGGCTTTCTTGAAGAAGCAGATAAGGAAGTGGTTAACTTAGCTCGTGTGATTGTTCCCAATGAAAAAATATATATACCAAAAATAGGAGAAAAAATTGACAAAACCGCCCATTCATATGACAATAGTAAGGAGGGGACAAGTCTCGGGCAACACATCAATATTAATGAAGCAGATCTAACGGCTTTAAAAGATTTACCGGGGATCGGTGATGTGAAAGCACAGCAAATTATTGACTATAGAACCACAAATGGTCCATTTAAAAATAAAGAAGCAATTAAAGAAGTGACGGGTATAGGAGAGAAGACTTATAGCCAAATCGAAGCAATGATAACAACAGAGTAGGAGGATATTAAATGAATAGTAAAGTATTAGTAGTAGATGATGAAAAACTCATCGTTAAAGGGATTAAATTTAGTTTAGAGCAAGAAGGTTGGGAAGTCGATGTAGCCTATGATGGTGAAGAAGCTTTGACTTTAGTACGAGGGGGACATTATGATGTGATGATTCTCGATGTGATGTTACCTAAATACAGTGGTCTTGAAGTGTGTCAGCTTGTACGCGAATTTTCAAATCTTCCTATTATTATGCTCACTGCAAAAGGTGAAGACATGGATAAGATTATGGGACTTGAATATGGTGCAGATGATTACGTCACCAAACCATTTAATATATTAGAGCTTAAAGCACGTATTAAAGCAATCTTACGTCGTTCGAATCACATCGAAAAAGAGCAAAACAAAAAGATTTTAGAAGTAGGATCATTAAGACTTGAATTAAATAGCAGACGTATTTTCTTAGGCAATCAAGAAATTAATCTGACAGCAAAAGAATTTGATATGTTAGAGCTTTTTGCTACCCATCCAGGAAAAGTTTATAATAGAGAGCAATTACTAGATACCATTTGGGGAAGAGATTACCCAGGTGATGTGCGTACAGTTGATGTACATGTGAGACGTCTGAGAGAAAAGATTGAACCAAATCCAGGACAACCAGAGTACATTCAGACAAAATGGGGGGTAGGTTACTATTTTAAGGATTAAGATGAAGTGGTTTCATAGCCTGAGATGGCGACTCTTCATTCTCTTTTTCATGGTAAGTTTTGTGCCACTTATGTTTTTTACACCTATTTTAATGGAAAGCATGGAAACTTATTTTGTGGCACAAAGTGAGGAAGAATGGAGACGTGAAGCAATTCGCGTGGGCACCAAGGTTATGGAAGGGGACTACTTAAAGGACAATAGCAATTATACTTTTTTTAAATCTCTCATCGATAGTTTGAGCAAAGAGCAGGGCGATGCGCGTATTATGGTGGTGGACAAGCTAGGGTATGTGGTAGCAGACTCGGCGGGAGCAGATTTGAAGAAAACCCTTGTCAATGAAGTTGTATTTAGTGCTTTAAATAAAGTAGATGATGCCAAGCAATATAAAAAAGATGATGAGCAGATTATGATGGCTGCAACATCTGTTGTAGACAAGGATAATAAAGATGAAATACTAGGTGCTGTCATCATTACAGCTAAAATAGATGCCATTTATCAATCTTTAGAGGTTATGGAGCAGCAGATTTATTTACTCGCTTTACTCACTAGTTTACTTGTAGGGCTCCTTAGCTTTTTCACCTCATCTTTTATTACAAGGCCTTTAAAAGTTCTGATGAAAGTTGTTCAGAAAGTAACCAATGGGCAGTTAGAACAAAAAGTGGATATCCGAGGAAAAGATGAAATAGCAGAATTAGGTAATGCCTTTAATCATATGACAGACCAATTAGAACGTGTAGAGCAATCTAGACAAGAGTTTGTATCCAATGTATCTCATGAGCTTAAGACACCATTGTCTTCTATTAAAGTACTTACAGAATCTCTGATTTTCCAAGAGAACGTACCGGTGGAGATGTATAAGGAATTCTTTATGGATATTAATTCAGAAGTAGACCGCTTAAATAACATTATTTCTGATTTACTCACACTTGTGAGACTAGACCGAAAAGAAATTCCTATGAATATACAGACCACACAACTTAATGAGATGACACAGGCTATTTTAAAGCGTCTGATTCCACTTGCTAAAAAGAAGGATATCAAGATGGTTTACCAAAGTCATAAGGATATTTATATCGATATTGATGAAGTTAAACTGACCTTAGCAATATCAAATTTGATTGAAAATGCTATTAAATACACACCTGAAGGTGGCGAAGTAAAAGTTATTTTACAAAGTGATTTACAAGATGCTTTTATTACGGTACAAGACACAGGGATAGGGATTGCAAAAGAAGAACAATCAAAAATCTTTGAACGTTTTTACCGCACAGATAAGACAAGAAATAGAGAAACAGGCGGAACAGGACTTGGGCTCTCTATTACGTATCGCACCATTATTATGCATAATGGATCGATTCAAGTAGAAAGCGAAGAAGGTATAGGATCTACATTCATTGTACAAATTCCTATACGACATGTATAAGGAGGTGGCTATGAAGTACCTATATAAGAACCGCATAATCGTAGTAATGCTTGCACTTATGCTAGGCCTCGTAGGCTGCAATACGCCTTTGAAAAATAATGGTCAACAAAATCTGATTAATGCTTATTTTTATAATGGGCAGAATGGTAATTTAGAAGCACAAGAAGCGAAGATTACATTAGACAGTAATGTGACGAATGAAGAAAAAATGAAAGCAGTTATTGACATTTTAGCGAAAGGTCCACAAGTAGGCAATCAAGCAGCTAAACCGATAGATTTCCATATTGAAGATGTGGCTTTAAAAGAGCAGGTAGCCTATGTCACATTTGATAAAGAATACACCAGCTTAACGACGGAAAATCAAGTGGCTATAAGAGTCTCACTTGTGTATTCCTTAACGGACTTGGACTTTATTGAGGCTGTAGAATTTTATGTGGAAGATAAGCCTTTAACAACCAATTATGGTACAAAGGTAGGGGCAGTATCTAGAAAGGATATGCTTATTAATGTGCCTATTCCAAATCCACCTACACTCACACAAACCATTACGCTTTACTTCCCAAAAGCAAATGAGGATAAACTCTATAAAGAAGAGCGTACGATCAGTATCAATACCAATACACCGATTGAAGAGTATATTATTAAAGAACTGATCAAGGGGCCAACGATTGAGGGGTTATTACCCGTATTGCCACCAGATACAAAAGTGAATGCCATTAAGACACAGGAACTTAATTGTCAGTTGGATTTAGCATATAATCTGAAAAATGCACAGACAACGTCACTTTTACAGGAAAAGCTTGTGATTTATTCGTTAGTCAATTCTTTGACAGAAAATCCTAAGGTACAGAAAGTTATGTTTTTAATGGATGGGCAAAAACAATCAGAGTTCACTTCTGTAACAGATGCAGCTGGACTTATTGAAAGGAATGAAGAAATCATTGCAGACACACCATAGACCAGTGATTTTTATAAGCATCTTTTTTATTTTAGGTATTATAGGGGGTAGTATAAGGCAAGAAGTGCCTTATGCTACCCTTTTTATTGTTTTAGTAGCTATGAGCATAGGTATGATAAGCTGGTGGGGGAAGAGTAGCAAGTGGCTAGGACTTTTGGGCATTTTCCTACTAGGAGCCATGCGTATTGTGATGAGCGACCAGGTAAGTCAGGGGCAATTAGAAAGACAAATGCCATGGGTCATGGGAACGATACAAGAAGTGCGCCCCAATACGTATGGAACGCAGTTGCTAGTCGGTGACTTGCAAGGTGAAAAGGAAGGCAAGCCGTCGAAGCTGTATGGGAAGGTCGTGGTGCGGATAGGTTCACAGGGGGAGTATGAAGTGGGTGACGTTATCCAAGTGTATGGTGTACCAAAGGCACCAGCACCCCAGATGAATCCATCGGATATGGACTATTGTTTGTATTTGAAGGGAGAAAGGGTGTGGGCAGAAGTACAAGCAACAAAGATTGTACCCTATGGAAAAGGCAGAAATATACCCGCTTTAGCACGAAAAGCACTGGAGCAACAAATTGATAAAGTGTTTGCGGGAAAAGATCAGGGTGTCGTTACAAGCCTTTTGGTTGGTGTGGATGACGGTATGCCAGAAGACGTAAGGGAGATGTACAACCGTCTAGGTATAGGACATGTATTGGCTGTATCTGGCTTGCATATAGGCCTTATATTTGGAGGTGCTTGGTGGCTTCTTAAAGGGATTGTTCCTGCTTATAAGAAACGAGCCGTTTATAGTCTAGGTGTCATCTGGTTGTATGCCTTATTGGTGGGTTTTAACACATCAGTGGTACGTGCATGCATCGTGCTAACGATTATTTATATAGGCCGCGTCTTATGGGAAGAAGAAGATTTACTCATTAGCTTGGCTATAGCAGCACTCGTTCTTTTAAGCGGCGCACCTTATCAGCTTTTTCAAGTAGGCTTTCAGCTTTCTTTTGTAGCTTACTTAGGAATTATTCTTGTGATGGAGATGAGCAGACGTTGTAAAATAGTCTACGGCAAGTCACCTAGAAAGCATCCTATGTTTTTCGCCTGTTTATCACAAGGAGTTTTGACATGGGTATTATTGCCTGTGCTGAGCTGGCATTTCTTTGAAGTGCCAGTACTTGGTAACTTGCTTAACTTTGTGGTTATTCCGCTGTATAGTCTGCTTTTGCCACTGTGCTTAGGGGTGGTTGCTTTGAGTATGATTGCGCTACCAGTTGCACAATGGCTTGGCTTAGGTATAAGCTGGGTAATTCAAGGGATGCATGTGATGGGTGAACTTTGCTTAGAATTGCCACTAGCCACATGGATTACAGGGAAGCCGTCTCTTATGACTATCGTATGCTATTATGGACTAGGTATAGTAGGAATCCTGTACTTCTTCCAATGGAAACACAGGAAGTTGAGTATGGCAGTGTGGGGAATTTGTGCAGTGATGATTATGGCTCCGAAGGTGCTAGAGCAGCCGCTACTGGAAGTAACCCACCTATACGTGGGGCAAGGCGATGGTGCCATAATCATCACACCGACGAAAAAAGCCATCCTTATAGACGGTGGCCCCGTAGGAAAGGAAAAAGTCATGGCAAAGTATCTGAAGTATCGTGGGATTAGAGAAGTGGAAAGTGTAATCGTTTCCCATGGCCATGAAGATCATATCGGTGGCATCATTGGCCTTGTAGAAGAAGGAATACCTATCAAGCGGATGATGATGCCAGAAATGGTGATAGAAAAGGAATGGCAGCAGCAATTACAAGCATTATGCCAAAAAGAAGAGATTCCCTATATCACCTTAGATGGGAATGAGCAGATGACAGTGGATGGGGTGAGGATTCAGTGCTTTTTGGCAGGGGACCAAGTAGCGGAAAGCAATGACCGTTCAGCCGTATGCTTGGTGCAATATGGGGCGTATAAGCAGCTTTTCACCGGGGATATGACCCAACGCATCGAAGAAAAGGTGGTGGAGGACTTGCCAGAAGTAACGGCTTTAAAGGTAGCACACCATGGTTCGAAGACATCATCCTCACAGAAATTTTTAGACCATATGGCGCCTAACTATGGTATCATAAGTAGTGGTATAAACAACCGGTACAATCATCCAAATCCACAAGTGATGGATAGGCTAGAACAAAAAGGTGTACAAGCATTAAGAACAGATACACAGGGCGCCATTTCTTTTGTGACAGATGGCACTAGACTTAAAGTTGTGACACATATACAGGAGGAAGATAGAAACGATGATGAAGGGGATCCAGTTAGGTGAGACGCTACACAACTGCTATTTGCTATACGGTGAAGAAACCTTTGTGAAAGATAAGCTTGTGAAGCAGATAAGAGAACGTACAGTACCTGAAGATGATATGATGAATTATAGCCTGTTTGAAGGCAAAGAAATAGATGTGAATAAACTGATTGATACAGGAGAAACCATGCCTTTTTTTGCAACACATAAGCTTGTGGTTGTAAAGGATAGTGGTTATTTTAAGACAGGTAAAAAAGATGACAGCCAAAAACTTCTGAAATGGCTAGAAACACTACCTGAGTATGCAGTATTTGTTTTTGTGGAAAAGGAAATTGATAAGCGTAACAGTCTTTATAAGTGGGTGCATACCAAGCAGTGTGCAGTGGCTTGTGAGTGCCCAGACGAAGATGAATTAGTAAATATCTTAGGGAAGTATTGTAAAGAGAGTCACTTGAAGATTTCGGTGAGTTTACTGCGCTATATGATTCAAAATATGCCTAAGTCAGTCCATTATATGATGGGAGAAATAGAAAAATTAGTAGGTTACTGTGGTGAGCAGGAAGTGACCAAGGAAGCCATTCAAAGCGTATGTATCTTTTCACTGGAGCAACGTGTGTTTGAACTGCTAAAAGAAATCTCTAAAAAAAATACAACCACAGCTTTGAGTATTTATAATCGTCTGATAGAAAGTAAAGAGTCACCTATAGGGATTCTCGTACTGATCGCAAGGCAATACCGTATGCTTATGCAAGTGAAATACTTAGTGAAACAGCGTATGCCATCCAAGCAGATTGCACAAGTGGTAGGGCTTCCGTTTTTTGTCGCCAAGGAGCTAGAAGAAGAAAGTGGTCGGCTTACCTTTAAGCAACTTCAGACAATCTTAGACTTATGCTTAGAAAGTGATGTTGCCATCAAGACGGGAAAGATGGAACAAGTGAAGTGCATCGAACTTTTGATTATGTCTTGTATCTATAATAAATAGCATACAAAAAAGCCCCTACGAAGAGGGGCTTTTTTAGTGCACGTTATTAAGCAACTGAGTTTACTAAACGAGCTAAAGTTGATTTTTTACGGCTAGCTGCATTTTTGTGGAAAATTCCTTTTGCAGTAGCTTTATCGATAGCTTTTACAGCTACAACTAAGCTAGCTTGAGCAGCTGCTTGATCGTTAGCAGCTACAGCAGCGATCACTTTCTTTGTGTAAGTTTTTACTGCTGATTTGATTGCACGGTTACGTGCTGTTTTAGTTGCGATTACTTTAATACGTTTCTTTGCTGATTTAATGTTTGCCATGGTAGGCACCTCCATTCATATTCTATAGACACGGTTTGGGGAATTATGAACGGTTAGTTAAACACATTTCACTATTATATAGCATTTCTCCAGACAAGTCAATGTATAGTACTAAAAATAATGGTAAAAATACTTGTGATACGTTAAGGAAAGGATGAAATTATGGAAAATAATGAGGTTACATGGAGTCCACGAACGGACTTGGCATTAGAAATAGGCATGCAACTTAAAGAAGAAGGGCAAGATATGCCTTCAATTGAAGGTGTCGCTATTGAAACGACAAAGCATCCTTCATATGATATTATAACCACTTATGTGCACATTCAAGACAAAAAAGGCATGGAAACAATGGGAAAACCCATTGGGCATTACATCACCATCGAAGCGCCAGCTATGAAAGAGAATGATCCAGACGCCCACAAATGCATTATAGAAATTTTAGCCAAAGAAATACACGAGCTTTTACCAAAGAAAAAAAGTCCTCATGTGATGGTTGTCGGACTTGGGAATCGCTTAGCAACACCAGACAGACTTGGCCCAGATGTATCCAGTAAGGTGCTTGTAACCCGTCATATCAAGTCTCAAGTACCAGATGCCATTGATGACTCAGTAGGAGAGCTCAGTAGCCTTACACCAGGGGTTATGGGTCTTACGGGAATTGAAACAAGTGAAATCATAAAAGGTGTTGTGAATCAAGTAAAGCCAGACTGTATTATTGCCATTGATGCACTGGCTGCAAGAAATATCAAGCGTATCAATGCAACCATTCAAATTACAGATACAGGAATTTCACCAGGCGCAGGTATCGGCAACAAACGTAAGCAATTAAATGAAGAAAATATCGGATGTCCAGTCATTGCCATAGGGGTACCAACCGTTATCGACACAGCAACCCTTGTGAATGATACACTGGATCAACTTATAGAAGGCATGCTTCAAAGTGCACCAGACCAAACCTTCTACAAAATGCTTAAAGATGTCAGTAACCAAGAAAAATATGAAATGTTTAAAGACATTCTCGTACCTCAGATGGGTAATCTTTTTATTACAGCGAAAGATATTGATGAAATTATGGATTATTTGGGAAGAATTATATTTAATGGTATTAATATCGCTGTGCATCCTGGGATTGACTCTGAAGATATCAACAAATACGTTTATTAAAAGTCTGTCATAAAAAAGACCAAGCCCCTATACAATAGATAGAGAAGCTTTACAAAAGAGGGGGAGACCATGAAAAAAGCAAGAGCACATTTTATAGTAGGGCACTTCACTTTGCAAAATAAAATAAGTCTGCTTCTCGTGGTGCTTTTTTTAGGCATTTGCTGGCAAAGTACCCGAGTATTAGGGGAGTGGACAGAAGATCAAGGTGGCTTATTTGCATGCCAGTGGGTTATGCCCTATAAGTCACCTGTTCTTTCTACAGAAGTAGTAACGACCCACTTACAAGATGCCGTAGGAGATTTCTTTAATCCTATGCACATTCTTTATCAGACACTACCGTATTATAAAGATAAAAGTATTGCCTTAGGCATTTATGAAGAAGAACTAGCAGGTTATTTTGGTGTACCAGATGAAGAGCAGATGATTGCATTAGAAGAAGATAATGTGTACCAGCCCGCTTTTCCCACACCGCAAAAACAGGTGTTTGACTTAAGTAAATTAAGTGATCCAGCCTACTTGAAAAGTAAGATGTATATGGGTGGAGATGGCAAACTCACCATTGATGAAGGATTGCTTAATCAATGGGATTTTAAAGCTTTAGCAGAAAAACCAATTACCATAGATGAAAGTAAAGAAGGCCCTAAAATACTCATCTTCCACACACATAGTAAAGAAAAATATGCAGGAGAAGACCCTTATAATGATGAAGATAAAGGCATTACCGCAGTAGGTGATGCACTTCATGACCTACTAGAGCAAAAGTATGGCATCGAAACCTTGCATGTGACAGATAGTTTTTATCTAAGTGATACGAATCTGAGTGTGACTAATGCCTATGAGCGGATGGAACCGGTCATTTCAAGTGTTATCAAGAATAATCCATCCATCCAAATAGCCATAGACTTGCACCGAGATGGTCTCAAAGACAAAACAGTGAAGCTAGTAGGGGACTACAAAGGGGAGTCAGCTGCCAAGTTTATGTTTGTCAATGGGATGTGTCAATCCACCAATGCACAAGGGGAGCCTGTGCCGATGCAAACCCTTGAAAATCCATACCTAGAAGACAACCTTGCTTTTTCTTTACAGGCACAGATTGAAGCCATGAAATACTATCCACAGCTTACCCGTAAAATTTATCTTAAGCCTTATCGGTATAGTTTACATATGCTTCCAAACTCACTTCTTATTGAGTTGGGAGCAGATACCAATACTTTAGAAGAAGCCGTACGTACAGCAGAGCCCATTGCAGATATCATTGCTAAAGTCCTTCAAAAGGATTGATACAACATAAATGGCTATGCTATAATAAAACGAATAAACTACAGAAAAGATTAAGGAGGGGCAAAATGTCTCTTTCAAGACAAGAAAAAATTAGAAACTTTTGTATCATTGCTCATATTGACCATGGGAAAAGTACATTAGCAGACCGTATTATACAAATGACAGGTACCCTTACAAAACGAGAGATGCAAGAGCAAGTATTAGATAATATGGATCTTGAACGTGAGCGTGGGATTACTATTAAATCTCAAGCAGTACGTCTCGTATATAAAGCAGAAGATGGCGAAGAGTACATCTTCAACCTGATTGATACACCGGGACACGTCGACTTCAACTATGAGGTATCTAGAAGTTTAGCAGCGTGCGAAGGTGCGATTCTTATTGTAGATGCAGCCCAAGGGATTGAAGCGCAGACACTTGCAAACGTGTACCTTGCATTAGAGCATGATCTTGAAATCATGCCAGTTATCAATAAGATTGATTTACCAAGTGCCAACCCAGAAGCAGTTAAAGAACAAATCGAAGATGTGATTGGCCTTGAAGCCCACAACGCACCGATGATTTCAGCAAAAAATGGCCTTAATATTGAGCAAGTTCTTAAGCAAGCAGTAGAAGTGATTCCAGCACCAAAAGGTGATTGCAATGCACCACTTCAAGCACTTGTATTTGACTCACTTTATGACCCATACAAAGGGGTTATCATTTTCACACGTATCAAAGAAGGTCATGTGAAAAAAGGCATGAAGATTCGTATGATGGCGACAAAAGCTGAGTTCGAGGTTGTAGAAGTAGGTTACTTCGGTGCAGGTCAATTCCGTGCCACAGAAGAACTGAATGCTGGGGAAGTAGGCTATATCACAGCCAGCATCAAAAACGTAAAAGACACACGTGTAGGGGATACTGTTACTGATGCAAACAACCCTGCAAGTTCAGCGTTACCAGGTTACAAAAAAGTAAATCCAATGGTATACTGTGGTCTTTATCCAGCAGATGGTGCTAAGTATGGCGACTTACGTGATAGCTTAGAGAAACTTCAATTAAATGATGCAGCCCTTGTGTTTGAAGCAGAGACATCTGTGGCATTAGGCTTTGGTTTCAGATGTGGTTTCTTAGGACTTCTTCATATGGAGATTATCCAAGAGCGTCTAGAGCGTGAGTACAACTTAGACCTTGTAACAACAGCGCCAAACGTTATTTACCGCGTGCATACAACAGATGGTAATATGATTGAGTTATCAAACCCAGCTAACTTACCAGACCCATCTCAAATCAAATACATGGAAGAACCACTTGTTAAAGCACAAATTATCGTACCAGTGGATTACATTGGTGCCGTTATGCAGCTTTGTCAAGAACGTCGTGGTATGTACCATGGTACAGAATACCTTGAAGCGACAAGAGCAGTACTTACTTATGACTTACCACTTAATGAAATTATCTATGATTTCTTTGATGCCCTTAAGTCACGTACAAGAGGTTATGCATCCTTTGATTATGAGTTCAATGGTTATGTGGAATCAAAGCTTGTGAAGCTAGATATCCTTGTAAACAAAGAAGTAGTTGATGCCTTATCACTTATTGTTCATGAAGCAAGTGCAGCAGAAAAAGGACGTAAGATGGCAGAAAAACTCAAAAAAGAAATACCGAAACACTTATTTGAAATTCCAATCCAAGCAGCAATCGGTAACAAGATTGTGGCACGTGAAACCATCAGTGCCATGCGTAAAGACGTACTTGCAAAATGTTATGGTGGGGATATTTCACGTAAGCGTAAACTTCTTGAGAAACAAAAAGAAGGTAAGAAGCGTATGCGCCAAGTTGGTAACGTAGAAGTACCACAAGCAGCGTTTATGAGTATCTTAAAACTTGATGAATAGAGGAAGAAAATGAAAATAGGATTGTATGTGCATATACCTTTTTGTAAATCCAAATGCTACTACTGCGACTTCTTATCTTTTCCGAAGATGGATCAGACAGAAGCCTATGTAGAGGCATTAGTAAAAGAACTAGCAAACTATGGCAAGACCATAGCAGGGGCGCACACAATCAGTAGCATTTTCATAGGCGGAGGAACCCCAACGGTTCTTTCGCCTTTTTTGCTACAAAAATTGTGTGTAGCCATTAAAGAAAGCTTTGTATTAGAAGAAAATTATGAATGGACCATTGAAGCAAATCCGGGAACCGTTACAAAAGACCATGCAGAAGTCATGGTAAAGAGTGGTGTAAACCGCGTAAGTATAGGGCTTCAAGCATGCCAAAACACGTTGCTTAAAAGCATCGGGCGTATCCATCAAAAAGAAGATTGGGAAAAGACATTAGTCATCTTAAGAGAAGCTGGTATGACGAACATCAATACAGACCTGATGTTTGGACTACCGAACCAAAGTGTAGCAGACTGGAAAGAAACGTTACAAGAAGCAGTGGCCAAAGAGATTCCCCATCTTTCTGCCTACTCTTTGATTATAGAAGAAGGAACCACGTTTTTTGAACGCTATGAAAACAATGAACTTGTATTACCTACTGAAGATGAAGAAAGAGAGATGTATAGCTATGTGAAAAGCTATCTGAAGGACCACGGCTACGAGCAATATGAAATCTCCAACTGGGCAAAAAAAGAAAAAAGATGTAAGCATAATATACTGTATTGGCAACAAGAATCTTATATAGGTGCAGGGCTTGGGGCCCACTCTTATATGGAAGGTGTACGTTATCATAATACAACGGATATGGCAGCTTACTTAAAATCAGAAGGAGACGTGGATCTACTTGTGGTAGAAAAAGAACTTATTACAGAACGTATGGCAATGGAAGAATTTATGTTTTTAGGGCTACGCATGATGGAAGGCGTGAAGGGAAAAGACTTCGCAGCACGCTTTGGCTGTGATATGTTTGAAATATATGGCGACACATTGGACAAGTGGATAAAAGAAAAAATTTTAGCATATGCTAATGATAGCTTATACCTTACAGAGAGAGGCGTGGAGTTGTCTAATCAAGTATTCGCTTCCTTCTTATAAAATTTATAAAAAATAGCATGGTTTATTAGGAAATTGTATTGACATCTTTGAAAAATAATGCTATCTTTTAAATGTAGTTAGCACTCGAGTTTGGTGAGTGCTAACAAGTCTAAGGATGTGATGGAATGGATATAAACGAACGTAAGATTCGCATCTTGCAAGCGATTATTCATGACTATATTCAAACAGGAGACCCTGTAGGCTCACGCACGATTTCTAAGAAGTATGATTTAGGCGTCAGTTCTGCGACCATTCGTAATGAAATGGCAGACTTAGAGGATTTAGGGTTGATTGTTCAGCCACATACCTCAGCAGGGCGCGTTCCTTCAGATAAAGGTTATAGGCTTTATGTAGATAATCTCATGCAATGTCCAGACATTACACCTGATATGAATCAGTTGGTAGAGTCCATGCTCAAAGAGCGGATTCATAAAATTGATTCGATACTGGAAGAGACCGCAAAGCTTATTTCTATGATGACACAGTATGCGACGATTGCTTCAACGCCTACGATTTCTCAAACTAAGATTAAGCACTTACAACTTGTGCCTGTGGATGAGAGAAGTGTAGCATTGGTGGTTGTTACTGATGCGAACATTGTAAGACACCATGTGTTACGCACCACAAAAGTACTGGATATGAACTTATGTGGCGTCCTCACAAACATCATTAATGAGAGTTTAAAAGGTGCATCTGTCAGTGAAATCAGTCTTGAAAGAACCAAAGGCTTACAAAATCGTCTGTTTGAATACGGTGATATAACAAAAGATCTTGTAGATGCTATTGTAGATACGTTAGAAATGGAAGACATACCGAGTATTTTTACACAAGGTATGATGAATATTTTAAACTTCCAAGAATTTAACGATGTAGAAAAAGCTAAAAAAGTCTTAGAAGTATTAGAACAAAAGCCATATTTATTGAGCTTATTAAAACAACAGTCCAATCATCCTGTAACCATTCGCATTGGCGAAGAGACAGGTATTGAACAAATGAAGGATTGTAGTATTATTACAACAAATTATCAAATAGGTGATATGAATTTAGGTACCATAGGTATCATAGGTCCGACGCGTATGCATTATGGGCAAGTGATTTCACTCCTTGAACATATATCAGGACATATAAAAAATATGCTTATTGATGTGAATGATTTATAGCATAGAGAAGAAAGGGTGGTTGATTGCATGGAAGAAAACAAACAAACACTAGAAGAAATGCAAGATGAGGCACAATCAGTAGAAGATACAGAAGCGACAACTGAAGAAGTAGTGGAAGAAGTCGTTGAAGAAACACCTGCTGAGGTTGTAGAAGAAACGGATAAGGCAAGTGAGTACTTAGATCGTTTACAACGTCTGATGGCGGAGTTTGATAACTTTAGAAAACGTAGCCAAAAAGAAAAAGAAGGACTTTATGACTTAGGTGTAAGTTCAACGATTACAGAACTTCTTCCTATTGTAGATAACTTTGAACGTGCATTAGGCCAAGAATGCCAAGATAAGCAGTTTGCTGAAGGGATATCAATGATTTACAAGCAACTTGTAAGTATCCTCGAAAAAGTAAATGTGACAGCTATCGAAGCAGAAGGCCAACCATTTGACCCAACATTACACAGTGCCATCATGCAAGTGCAAGATGAAACACTAGGTGAAAATGTCGTGGCACAAGTACATCAAAAAGGTTATATGCATAAAGATAAAGTCATTCGTTACAGCATGGTAACAGTAGCAAACTAAAAAAAGAACAAACAACATAATCATAGAGAAATCAAAGAAAGATTAGGAGGCAATTAAAATGGGAAAAATAATAGGAATTGACTTAGGAACAACAAACTCTTGTGTAGCAGTAATGGAAGGTGGCAAGCCAGTTGTTATCGTAAATACAGATGGTGGACGTACAACACCTTCAGTTGTAGCTTTCACAAAAACAGGTGAGCGTTTAGTAGGGGATGTAGCAAAACGTCAAGCAGTTACAAACCATGAGCGTACAATCAGCTCAATCAAACGTCACATGGGTACAAATCACCGTGTATCAATCGATGGTAAAGATTACTCACCACAAGAAATCTCAGCAATCACACTTCAAAAGCTTAAAGCAGATGCAGAAAGCTACTTAGGTGAGACAGTAACAGAAGCAGTAATCACTGTACCAGCTTACTTCTCAGATAGCCAACGTCAAGCAACAAAAGATGCTGGTCGTATCGCAGGTCTTGATGTGAAACGTATCATCAACGAGCCTACAGCAGCGGCACTTGCATATGGTCTTGAAAACGAACAAGAGCAAAAAATCATGGTATACGACCTTGGGGGTGGTACATTCGACGTATCAATCATCGAAATCGGTGATGGTGTTATCGAAGTACTTGCAACAAGCGGTGACAACCACTTAGGTGGAGATGACTTCGATGAAAGAATTATCAACTTCTTAGTAGAAGAATTCAAAAAGCAAGAAGGCGAAGATTTAACAACAAACAGCATGTCAATGCAACGTTTAAGAGAAGCTGCTGAGACAGCTAAAAAAGAGCTTTCTTCAAAAACAACAGCAAACGTTCTTATCCCATTCATCTGTGCATCAGGTAAGAACTTAGATATTACAATTACAAGAGCTAAATTCGATGAATTAACATCTGACCTTGTAGAACGTACAATGGGACCAGTAAGAAATGCTTTAAGTGATGCAGGTCTTAATGCAGGCGAGCTTGATAAAGTATTATTAGTAGGTGGATCTACACGTATTCCAGCTGTTCAAGATGCTGTAAAACGCGTAACAGGTAAAGAACCATTCAAAGGTATCAACCCAGATGAGTGTGTAGCTATCGGAGCTGGTGTACAAGGTGGTAAGCTTTCAGGAGAAGCAGGCGCTGGAGACATCCTTCTTCTTGACGTAACACCACTTTCACTTGGTATCGAAACAATGGGCGGTGTAGCAACTGTTCTTATCCCAAGAAACACAACAATCCCAACAAAGAAAAGCCAAGTATTCTCTACAGCAGCAGATAACCAACCAGCAGTAGACATTCACGTTGTTCAAGGTGAAAGACCAATGGCTAACCAAAACAAAACACTTGGTAACTTCAAATTAGATGGTATCATGCCAGCACAACGTGGTGTACCACAAATCGAAGTATCATTCGATATCGATGCAAACGGTATTGTAAAAGTAGGTGCGAAAGACCTAGGTACAGGTAAAGAGCAACACATCACAATTACTGCAAGCACAAACTTAAGTGATGATGAAATCAACAAAGCAGTAGAAGAAGCTGAAAAATACGCTGCAGAAGACAAAAAGCGTAAAGAAGCAATCGATACAAAGAATGAAGCAGATAGTATGCTTTTCCAAACAGAAAAAATGCTTAAAGATATGGAAGACAAATTAGATCCAGCTGATAAAGCACAAGTAGATGCAAGTCTTCAAAAGCTTAAAGAAGTTAATGAGCGTATCAATGTAGAAACAATGACAGATAGCGAATTACAAGAACTTAAAGATGCAAAAGAAGCATTAACTCAAGTGTTCTACAGCATTTCAGAAAAAATGTATAGTCAAGCAGCACCAGAAGGCGCAGCAGATATGGGTGGCCAAGGACAGTCATCTGCAAACGATGATGTGATTGACGCTGACTTCAAAGAAGAATAGCAACAGTGGAAACGGTCAAAGAGTAGTCTTCTCTTTGGCTGTTTCGTTCGTTGACAGAAGGTTGGTAGTTGTAAGGCAATGAGATGCCTAGTATAATAGAAAAAGCGAATAAAATAGGATGGTGAAGAAAATGTCAGCAAAAAGAGATTATTATGAGGTGCTGGGCATCCAAAAAGGTGCAGCAGATGCAGAAATTAAGAAAGCCTATAGAAAGCTTGCGAAGCAATACCATCCCGATACAAATCCAGGGGATGCAGGTGCAGAAGCTAAGTTTAAAGAAGCAACAGAGGCTTATGAAATATTAAGTGATGCAGAAAAACGTAGTGCATACGATCGTTTTGGCCATAGTGCGTTTGACCAAATGGGCGGTGGTGCTGGCGGCTTTAATGGCGGCGGTTTTGAATTTGATATGGGAGATATTTTTGGAAGTGTATTTGGTGACTTCTTTGGTGGTGGCGGCAATGGCCGTCAAAGACAACGTGGACCACGTCCAGGGGCTGATATCCGTCAGACCATTCAAGTTGATTTTGCAGAAGCTGCATTCGGTGTAGAAAAAGAAATGCAAGTTCAAACTGCTGAGACTTGTAGCACATGTCATGGAACGAAAGCTAAGCCAGGTACCACACCAGAGACTTGCGGGAAGTGTGGTGGTACAGGACAAATCCGCGTAACACAACGTACTATCTTAGGAGCAATGCAAAGCGTACAGACATGTGATGCATGTCATGGAGAAGGAAAAGTCGTAAAAGACCCTTGTACAGCATGTCATGGTCAAGGTAAAATACGTACATCAAAGAAAATAACAGTAAGTATCCCAGCAGGGATTGATCATGGCCAGACACTTCGTGTGACAGGTAAAGGTGAAGCAGGCGATGCAGGGGCACCAAATGGTGACTTACTTGTAACGATCTACATTAAACCACATGAGCTCTTTGAACGTCGTGATATGGATGTGCATATGCGTATGCCAATTACTTTTGCACAAGCAGCATTAGGTGCAGAGTTATCGATTCCAACCCTTGATGGGAATGTGAAGTTCAGCATTCATGAAGGTACACAGACAGGTACAACCTTCAGATTACAAGGTAAAGGTATCCCAAGCTTACGTAACCAGAAGCATCGTGGTGATCAGTACGTTGAAGTGTATATCGAAGTACCAAAGAACCTTTCATCAAAGCAGAAGAATTTACTTCGTGAATTTGCCGAGCAAACCGAAGAACAACAGCCAGAGCAAATGAACTTCAAAAAGAAAATAGAAAAATTCTTTGGCAAATAAGACGAGACAAAAACAAGAAAACCTAGGAGGATTACCCAGTGGATTATATTCAAGTGGCAATAGAAACAACAACAGAAGCAGTCGAAGCGATTAGCTATTTTTTAGTAGAAGAACAAGCAGGTGGTGTAGAAATCTGTGACCCAAAAGACGTGGTGTCTCAAGATCGTACACAAGTTATTTATGACTTTATCGATGAAAGCCTACTTGCACAAGATATGGACACTGTGGTAGTTAAAGCGTATTTCTCTACAGAAATCAATGTACCAGAAAAGATAGAAGTGATCAAAAACCACCTGATGCATATCAGTGAGTTTTTAAATATTGGTACAGGTAAGATTAGCTTAGTAGATATCCCGGAAGAAAAATGGGCTAACGAATGGAAAAAATACTACAAGCCAGTTAAATTAGGTGAGCATCTCGTGATCAAACCAACATGGGAGGCTTATGAAGCTCAGGCAGATGATTTGATTATAGAGATGGACCCAGGAATGGCCTTCGGTACAGGCACACACGAAACGACAGCTATGTGTGCCATGTTACTGGAGCAGTACATTACTGAAGGAAGCCAAGTATTAGATATCGGTACAGGAAGTGGTATCCTAGGTATTATTGCGGCTAAAATGGGCGCAAAACAAGTGCTCGGTGTAGACATTGACCCTGTAGCAGTACGTGTAGCGAAAGAAAACGTTGACTTTAATCATGTGGAGCAGCAGATGACAGTCAAAGCAGGGAACCTTTTAGATGTTGTCGATCAGAAAGGTGACATTGTCGTATCAAATATCATTGCGGATGTGATTATCATACTTGCAGATCAAGTAGATAAAGTAATCGCACCAGAAGGTGTATGGATTGCATCAGGTGTTATTAATAGCCGTAAAGATGACGTATGCGATGCCATCCGTAAAAACGGTTGGGAAATAGTTGAGATTCATGAGCAAAAAGAATGGGTAGCGATCGTAAGCAAAAGGAGCTGTGAAAATGCCTAAGTTTTTTGTAGAACCTCAGCAAGTGAATGAAACATTCATTCGCATTGAAGGGGAAAACGTTAATCATATGAAGAACGTTTTAAGACTGGTAGTAGAAGATGAAATTTTAATAAATGATAGACAAGGCAATGATTATAAGTGTATAATAAGTGAAATAGAGCAACACCATATTATTGCAGAAATTCAACTAAAATCAACATCTGAAACAGAGCCAAGCGTGGAAGTGACCCTTTATCAACCCCTTATTAAAGGTGAGAAGATCGAGTGGGTTTTCCAAAAGGCGGTAGAAATAGGCGTAACTCATATTATTCCTGTGATGACAGAGCGTTGTGTTGTGAAGTTTGAAACCTCAAAAAAAATACAAGCGAAATTAGATAGATGGAATAAAATTACTGAAGCAGCGGCCAAACAAAGTGGCAGAGGGATTGTTCCAGTCGTGGCACAGCCAATGACTTTTAAAGAAGCCATCGCTCACCAAAAAACACACAATATAAAATCGATTATTCCTTATGAAAATGAGGATAAAAGAGGTATAAGAGATGTTTTACAAGCTAGCCATAGCCTTAAGTATGGTATTTTTATTGGCCCTGAAGGTGGCTTTACAGAAGCCGAGATAGCCTATGCATTAGAAGCAGGTGTGCAATCAGTAACATTAGGCAAACGTATTTTGAGAAGTGAGACAGCGAGCCTTGTCGCACTTACAAATATTATGTACGAAATGGGAGAAATGGACACATGAGAAACCTCACTTTTTTGGTAGTAGATGACGCAGCATTTATGCGTACCGTTCTCAAAAAAATGCTAACAGAGGCTGGCTATGAAGTTCTAGGCGAAGCTGGCAATGGCATGGAAGCGATTCAACTTGCAGAGCAGTTAAAACCTGATATGATGACTTTAGACATCACCATGCCTGAAATGGATGGCTTACAAGCCATCGAAGGGATTTTGCGTGTGAGTCCTGACACACAAATCATCATGTGTTCAGCAATGGGACAACAGTCAAAAGTAGTAGAAGCCATCAAAAAAGGTGCGAAAGACTTTATCGTTAAGCCTTTTGAAAAAACCAGAGTGTTACAAGCAATTTCAAAGGTAAGTAGTTTATAAAATGGGGGTGAACTACCCTCATTTTTTATGGAAAACTCTCATAAATGAAAGGGTACCAAAATGAAAGAAATTTATTTAGATTATGCAGCCACAACAAAGCCATTACCAAGTGTCATTGAAAAAGTAAGTGATGTCATGGCGAATGTCTATGGAAATCCATCCTCTTTGCATAAAAAAGGCATACAAGCGGAAAATATCATTAAAGAAAGCAGTGCTTTTTTTGCAAGTGCCTTAGGCTGCAAAGAAGATGAGATTATTTATACATCAGGTGGTACAGAAAGTAATAACTTAGCGATTATAGGGACCGCAATGGCTTATAAACGCACAGGCAATAAGATTATTACGACGGCAATTGAGCATCCATCAGTAGGTGATGTGTTTAGTTACTTAGAAACACAAGGATTTGAGATTGTACGTCTAGAGGTAGACCATAAGGGTTCTATCGCCCTACAAGCACTGGAAGAAGCTATTGACGAAGAAACCCTTCTTGTAAGTACGATGTACGTTAACAATGAGATTGGGACTATTCAAGAGATTGAAGCCATAGGGAAGTGTATCAAAGCTAAAAACCCGCAGACACTTTTTCATGTAGATGCGGTACAGGCTTTTGGGAAATTACCAATCCATGTACGTACTTCGCTTATAGACTTACTCTCTATTAGTAGCCATAAATTTTATGGACCAAAGGGTGTAGGAATACTTTATAAACATAAAAATGTGCGACTGCTACCGTTAGTACATGGTGGTGGTCAGCAGAAAAATAGTCGTTCAGGAACTGAGAATGTACCAGGTATTGCAGGGATGCATACAGCAGCGAAGTATTGTTATGACCACTTTGAAGCGTTACGTAGCAATTATCAACAAGTGAAAAGCTACCTTGCAACTCAGATTTTAGAGCATATTGAAGATACCCATGTGAATGGGCCAAGCCTAGAAGAAGGTGCGCCACATATTTTAAATATGGCTTTTAAGAATGTACGTGCAGAAGTGCTTTTACATGCCCTTGAACAGCAGGGCATCTATGTATCTTCAGGTTCCGCATGTTCTTCAAATAAAGTGCAAACCAGTAAGACACTTACGAGTATTGGGTGTACAGCAGATGATTTAGACAATGCCATCAGATTTTCTTTTGGGTACGATTGTACCAAAGAAGATATGGATGTTGTAATAGAAGTACTTAAAAAGCAAGTGATGATGCTTAGAAAATTTATACCAGGAGGTAAAAAAAGATGAAAAACGTCTTTTTAGTAAAATACGGCGAACTCGCTATTAAAGGTAAAAACCGTTACCTATTCGAAAATAGACTTGTGGACACCATTCGAAAAAATGTAAAAACAATTGGGAAATTCCAAGTGAAAAAAGAGCAGGGACGTATCACTGTGGAGCCAGAAGATGACTCTGTAGACGTACAATTAGTTATTGACCGTCTTACACGTATTTTTGGTATTATCGGTGTAGCTTACGGAACAAAAAGTGAAGAAGTAACGATAGAAGCTGTTGAAAAGCTTGCATTAGCACATATGCAAAAAGCATGTGAAGGTAAAGGACTGACTACTTTTAAAGTAGAGACAAAACGTGCAGACAAGCGTTTCCCGATGCAGTCTATGGAAGTGAGCGCGCATATAGGAGGCTTCCTACTGGATGCAATGCCAGATCAATTAAAAGTAGATGTACGTAATCCAGAAGTAACTTTACGTGTGGAATTACGTAATGGTAGCTATGTGTATTCAACAACTTACCCTGCAGCAGGTGGTATGCCTTACGGCACAAACGGTAAAGCAACTTTACTTTTATCTGGAGGGATTGATAGCCCAGTAGCAGGATGGATGATTGCAAAGCGTGGTGTAGAAGTGGATGCAGTTTATTTCCATAGTCCACCATACACAAGTGAACGTGCAACACAAAAAGTAATCGATTTAGCGAAGAAAGTAGCAGTCTATACAGGAACAATGAAAGTACATGTGGTACCATTCACAGATATTCAGATGGCAATCTATGAAAAATGCCCACATGAGCAATTAACAATCATTATGAGACGTATTATGATGGAGATTGCACAGCGTATTGCTGTATCAAATGGTAGTATGGGACTTATCACAGGAGAAAGTATCGGACAGGTAGCGAGTCAGACAATGCATGGTCTTGTTTGTACAGATGCTGTCGCTAGAATGCCTGTATTTAGACCACTTATCGGATTTGACAAAGAAGAGATTGTACGTATTGCAAAGCGTATTGACACATTTGAAACATCTATCTTACCATATGAAGATTGCTGTACAATTTTTGTGCCAAAACATCCAGAAACAAAACCAAGAAAAGATTATATCGAACGTTCAGAGACAGCTTTAGAAGACTGTATCGAAGAAATGATTCAAACAGCGATTGAGACAATGGAAGTTGTTCGCGTGTAAATAAAAAAGTCTACTTAATTTTAAGTAGACCTTTTAATCTATATGGGCAATATTATTTACAAATAAAATCTTTTAAGTGCATCATGAGTAGGCTTGCAGATTCATCACTATGAATATCGAGCTGAATAGGTTGACTGAGATCTAAGCTAAAAATGCCCATAATGGATTTGGCATCGATCACATAACGACCTGATGTAAGATCAAAATCGCCATCATATTTACTAATGAGGTTAACAAATTGCTTAACCTTATCAATGGAATTTAAAGATATTGTTATAGAAGTCATTGACTAATCCTCCTTTAGCTATTACTTGTATCATATAGTCCAAAAAAGGGATTGTCAACATGAAAGAGGTGTAACCATGAAAAAAACCGCAGCTTTTTATACACTAGGATGTAAAGTTAACCAATATGACACAGAAGCGGTTACTGAATTATTTAAAGAACAAGGATACGACATCGTGAGTATTGATGAATGTGCAGATGTATATGTGGTCAATACCTGTACCGTAACCCACTTAAGCGACCGTAAATGTCGCCAGATTTTACGTAAGACTAAGCGTCTGAATCCAGAAAGTGTACTAGTAGCCATGGGATGCTATGCCCAATCAGCTGGTGAAAAAATTAAAGCAGAAGTAGAAGAAGTAGATTTAATTGTAGGAACGAATAAACGTAGTGATATCGTGCATATGGTAGAAGCTTATAAAGCTGGCCAAGAAGCATCTAATTATGTAGAAAATATCATGGAAATAGATGAGTTCGAAGAGCTTAAAATAGGACAAATGGATGAGCGTACCCGTGTGTACTTGAAAATACAAGAAGGCTGCAATAATTATTGTACTTATTGTATCATCCCTTATGTAAGAGGTAAGATTCGCAGCCGAAAACTTGAAAATGTCATCGAAGAAGCGAAGCGACTAGGCGATGCAGGCTTTAAAGAAATTGTTTTAACTGGAATACATGTGGCATCTTATGGGAAAGATTTAGAAGATACCAATCTTATCGATGCCATTAAGGAAATTCATAAGATTGAAACCATTGAACGTATTCGTATAGGGTCTATCGAACCAGTAGTTGTAACGGATGAATTTGTAGGTGCACTTCAAGAACTTCCGAAACTCTGCAGACACTTCCATTTATCATTACAAAGCGGCTGTGATACAGTGCTTAAGCGTATGAACCGTAAATATACCACAGAAGCATACAAGGCAAGTGTGAGAGAGATACGAAGCATATGGCCAGATGTAGCCATCACCACAGACATTATCGTTGGTTTCCCAGGAGAAACGGATGAAGAATTCGAAGAGACAGTGAACTTCGTGAAGGAAATTGGTTTTGCACAAGTGCATATCTTCCCATTTTCACCGAGAGAAGGGACAGTGGCAGCTAAGATGCAAGATCAAGTAGATGCCGGCATTAAAGAAAAGCGCGCAAAGGCACTTAAGCAAGTGACTGAAGACTCAGCAGACGCCTTTAAGAAGCAGCACATCGGAGCGACGGTAGACGTCCTTGTGGAAAAAGTAGAAGCAGGTATAGCCCATGGGTATACAAGTAACTACTTGAAAGTTGAATTTCCAGCAGAAGCCATAGAAGAAAACACCCTATACCCAATTGTAATTAATCAAATTAAAGACCATACACTTCTAGGTGAAAAGTAGAAACCTAAAACTAAAGTATTTTCTATTTGCATAGATGGCTTTCTTGTATTATGATATATTTAAGATAGAAGTGTAAATATTGGAAGGTGAGACGAATGAAAAATATAAATGAGACAATGCAATTTCACTTTGAAATGCCAGAGAAAGCTTCAACAAGGGAGATTTTGATGGATGTATATACTGCTCTTATTGACAAAGGATATAATCCAATTAATCAAATAGTTGGCTATATCATGTCCGGTGATCCAACATATATTACAAGCCATAACGGTGCAAGAACAAAAATACGTAAACTTGAACGTGACGAAATACTAGAAGAATTAGTAGCATTTTATTTAAAACAATAAGGAGGATCCAAAGGTGCGCATATTAGGACTAGACTTTGGAACAAAAACCACAGGCGTAGCTGTAAGTGATCCGCTTGGATTTACTGCACAAGGCATTGAGATTATTCGTCGTACGGACCCTTATAATCTAGGTGAAACGATAAATAGAATTAAAGCTTTATGCATAGACTATAAAGTAGAAAAAATCGTTTTAGGATTACCTAAAAACATGAATAATACCATTGGCGAAAGAGGAGAGCATACTCTCAAGTTTAAAGAAAAATTAGAAAAAACATTAGAACTCCCAGTTGAATTATGGGATGAACGTTTAACGACCGTATCAGCGGAATCGATGCTTATTAGTGCTGATGTAAGTCGTCAGAAAAGAAAGCAAGTCATTGATAAGGTTGCGGCAGTTATTATATTACAAAATTATCTCGATGCACATTAAAGGGGAATACAATGGAAACAATAACATTTATAGATGAATTAGGCGAAGAAATAACATTTGAAGTTATTGATCAAGTGAATTTAGACGGTATACAGTATTTACTCGTAGCGGATGAAGACGATGAAGCGATCATTTTAAAAGCGATGCAAGACCAAGATGATGAAATAACTTATGAGCTTATCGAAGATGAAAATGAATTTAAACAAGTAGCATTACACTTTTTCGAAAGTGATGAATACGATATAGAAGTATAATTGAGAGATTGTATCATTTGACAATTTAATGAGAATCCATTATAATACTAATAACTTAGTAAATTATATTGGTAGAGGGGCGAAAGAAAATGAATGCAGCAGCGTTTAAGGAAAGATTAAAGCAAAAAGGATGCAAACTTACAATGCAAAGAAGATGCGTCTTGGATGTTTTAATTGATCATGCAGAAGAGCATTTATCTACGGAAGAACTTTATTCCTTTGTGAAAGACAGATATCCAGAAATAGGACTAGCGACAGTTTACCGAACCGTGCAACTTTTTGAAGAAATGGGTATTATAGACAGACTTAATTTTGACGACGGATGTAGTCGTTTTGAGCTAAGCTCACAGGACGAAGTACATCATCACCATCATTTAGTATGTGAAAAGTGTAATAAAGTCTTAGAAGTAGAAAATGATATGCTTGCTGAAATCGAAGCCCATATAGAATCTAAATACCAATTTAGTGTAAAAAATCATAATGTTATTTTTTACGGACATTGCAAAGAATGTGCGAAGAAGGCATTATAAAATAAATATATGGAGGTGTAGTTTTGGTACCCAGAAAAACAAAAAACAAGTTACGTATCATACCTCTGGGTGGGCTTGGTGAAATCGGAAAAAATATGACAGTCTTTGAGTACGAAGATGATATGATTGTTGTAGATTGCGGTTTAGCTTTTCCAGAAGATGAGATGTTGGGGATTGACTTAGTCATCCCAGACGTAACTTACTTGACTAAAAATATCGACAAAGTAAGAGGGATTGTTCTTACACATGGACATGAAGATCATATAGGGGCATTACCTTATGTACTTCAAGAACTTAATGTACCGATTTATGGTACACGTTTAACCATTGGACTTGTGGAAAATAAATTAAAAGAACATAATTTATTACGTACCACAAAGCGTATCAATGTGATGCAAGGAGAGACTATTAAGCTCGGAAATAGTTTTAAAATTGAATTTATCCGATCAAACCATAGTATTGCAGATGCAGTCATGCTATCACTTTGGACACCAGTAGGGACGATTATTCATACAGGTGACTTCAAAATTGATTACACACCTATTAGAGGTGAACGTATCGACTTACATCGCTTAGCAGAGATTGGTAAAAAAGGTGTATTAGCACTTATGGCAGATAGTACGAATGTATGTCGTAGTGGCTTTACCCAATCAGAGCGTATGGTTGGACAAAAATTCGAAGATATCTTTAATAAAATGCAAGATAAACGTATCATGGTTGCGACATTCGCATCTAACGTGGATCGCGTACAGCAGATTATTAATGCCGCTTCTAAATTTAAGCGTAAAGTAGCTGTTATTGGACGAAGCATGGTAAATGTCGTAAAGACAGCAAGTGAACTGGGGTATTTAGATATCCCACCAAATACGTTGATTGATGTCAATGAAGTAAAAAAATACACAGATGATCAAGTAGTTATTATTATGACAGGTAGCCAAGGGGAACCGATGGCAGCACTTTCACGTATGGCTACATCAGAGCATCGTCAAATAGAAATTAAGCCAGGGGATGTTGTTATCCTAAGTTCTACACCTATCCCAGGTAATGAAAAGACAGTATCTAAAGTAGTGAATGAACTTTCAAAAAAAGGTGCAATCGTTATTCAAGAGGATACACACGTTTCAGGACATGCGGCAGAAGAAGAGCTTAAATTATTACATGCCTTAGTAAAACCTAAGTATTTTATGCCAGTACATGGTGAATACAGACATTTACAACATCATGCTAATTTAGCAGTAGAAATGGGTATGACAAGAGACCATATTCAAATTATGAATACTGGAGATGTACTGGAGTTAGGCCGTGAAAGCTGTAAGATCGTAGGTACGGTACCATCAGGCCAAATCTTAGTCGATGGACTAGGTGTAGGTGATGTTGGAAATATCGTTTTACGTGATCGTAAGCACTTATCACAAGACGGACTTTTAATTGTTGTTATGACACTAGAAAAAGAAAGTGGCATCGTGGTAGCAGGACCAGATATTATTTCAAGAGGTTTTGTTTATGTACGTGAAGCTGAAAATCTAATGGATGCAGCGAAAGTAGTCGTACGTAAGGCGCTTGACCGTTGTGAAGATAAACACATTGTCGAGTGGTCACAAATCAAGACAATTGTTAAGGACGATTTAAAAGACTTTGTATGGCAAAAAACAAAGCGTAGTCCAATGATTTTACCGATTATTATGGAAGTTTAAATACAAAAAAAAGTCCGTGTAGCAAAGCTACATGGGCTATTTTTTGTGAAGTTCATGAAAAAGTTTTTTGAGGGCTTTTTTCTCAATGCGAGAAACATAGGAACGAGAGATTCCCATTTCTTCAGCAATTTCGCGTTGGGTTTTTTCTTCAGAGTTATCAAGTCCATAGCGAAGTTTTAGGATTAATTTTTCTTTGTTATTTAAAGTCGTACCTATTTTGTCATAAAGCTTGCACATCTCGATGTCGAAGTCAACTTGGTCAAAAACAGAAGTGTTTTCGATAAATAAAATATCCAGTAGGCTTATCTCGTTTCCCTCTTTGTCTACGCCAATAGGGGAATGGAGAGAGGTCTCATTTTTTTGTTTTTTAGATGAACGAATGCTCATTAAGATTTCGTTTTCAATACAACGTGCAGCATAAGTAGCAAGTCTGGTTCCTTTGGATGCATCAAAAGATGTAATGCCTTTAATAAGGCCGATCGTCCCGATGGAAATAAGATCGTCCATATCTTTATTTAAATTGCTATACTTTTTAACTATGTGTGCCACTAAACGTAGATTACGTTCTATTAATATATTTTTAGCATGTTCATCACCAGACATATACTGGTCAAGGTATTGTTTTTCTTCTTCTACGGTGAGCGGTTGTGGGAAGGATGAAATGCTACTAAAATATGAAAGACATAAAATAGGTAACATATAGGCACACCTCCAAAAAAGGGTTCATACTTATTGTATGTAAGGATCTTGAAAATGTGCTCGTACGAAAGGAATTTTCTGTAAGATAGCTTATACTTTTTTAAGGAAAATTGTCCATAAATAGAAAAAAGGATGTACTCTTGACGAGGTACATCCTTTTTTCGGCAAATAAGGTAAAGAAAAAGTGTACTACTTATCGAATTTACGAAGTAAGCAAGGAATGGTTAATGGTGCATCCACTTCAAATTCAACGATTTGCATTGGATGTGGTGCACTAGTAATCTCATTACCTTCTTCATCCCACATAGCAGTAATGGTGTGTGAGATAAAGTCACCTTTAGGAAGTAAAAACTCAACAGTATCACCTACAGAGAATTTACGACGTTGTTCAATGGTAACGCGTTTTGTGGTAGGGTCATAAGCTTGTACCGTACCAGAGAATTCATAATTACGTACATAAGAGTTATGACCATAAGTTTGATCATTAGATGTAGGTTTATGATGATAGAAACCAGTAGTGAATTCTCTATGACTCGCTTTACCTACTTCTTGGAGGAAGTATTCTTTCTTCGCTTCAAAAAGAGCAGGGTCTTCTAAATAAGTGTCAATGGCTTCACGATAAGCTTTAACAACAGTTGCTACATAGAGAGGTGTTTTCATACGGCCTTCAATTTTGAAGCTGTAGATGCCGCTATTTACAAGTTCTGGGATGTATTCAATCATACATAAGTCACGAGAGTTGTAGATATAGGTACCACGCTCATTTTCTTCCACAGGCATGTACTCACCAGGACGGGTCTCTTCAACTACATGGTACTTCCATCTGCATGGCTGAGCACACTCACCATGGTTTGCATCACGGTGTGTCATATAGTTGCTAAGGAGGCAACGACCAGAGTATGCCATACACATTGCACCGTGTACGAAAGCTTCTAATTCCACATCTTCTGGCAGATGATCATGGATGACCTTAATCTCTTCAGAAGATAATTCACGTGCCATAACGATACGTGAAGCTCCTTGCTTTGCCCAGAAAAGAGCAGAAAGGTAGTTTGTATTATTGGCCTGAGTAGAAATATGAAGTTCCATATTAGGAACGACTTCACGTGCAATACTAAAAATACCTGGGTCAGCGATGATGATGCCATCTGCACCTAATGCTTCGATTTCTAAGAAGTAGTCTTTCATACCTTCAAAATCACTATTATGTGCAAAGATATTTGCAGTGATATAGACTTTAACACCATGTGCATGGGCAAAGTCTATACCTTCCTTCATTTGTTCAGGAGTGAAGTTTTTCGCTTTAGCACGTAGGCCATAGTTGCCTCCGCCCATATAAACGGCATCAGCGCCATATAAGACAGCTGTTTTTAACGTTTCTAAGCTCCCAGCGGGTGCTAATAATTCAATTGGTTTAGTTTTCACAGTGTGAGCCTCCTTTTTTGTAACTTAATGCGATGCCATCACCAATAGGAATAATACTAGATGTCAGTAATTCATGGTGAGTAATCGTCCATAAGAAATCTCTTAATCTTGAATGGGTTGTACGTTGTCTACGATCGATTAAGTAGCGTGAACGTGCAACAGTCCCTTTGTGTAGAACGTTATCTGTAATGAGAAGACCTTCTGGTTTTAGAAGGCGAATACATTCAGGTAAGAAATTGATATATTGACCTTTAGCACAATCCATAAAAATCACATCATAGCTTTCAGAAGGAAGCGTTGGTAAAATACCTGCAGCATCACCTTCTAAAATATGAATGGTATCTTGAAGACCAGCAGCGTTTATATTTTTTGTTGCTTTAGCAAGCATATAATCAAAGCGTTCGATCGTAGTAATGTGCCCACCAGGTGCTAAGTAATCACTCATAAGAATAGAAGAATAGCCTACAGCCGTGCCTATTTCAAGTATTTCAGATGGTTTGATAAGAGAAAGCTGAACTTTAAGAAAGTCTGCTACCTCTGGACGTATAATTGGCCACGTTTCTTTGCCTGAAGCGATATCTTTTTCGATACCATGGAGTAGGTTAGTTGGCGGTGTGTGCAATGCACGTATATACTCGACTATATAGTTATAGTTAATTTCGCTCATTATATAGTAACCCTTTCTAATAAAAATAAAGAGCTGCTTGTTGCAGTCTCTTATGTCAATATAAATTAAAATGCTAGTGAATGCAAGTGGTAATAAAAAAATCGCCACATCTGTAGCGATTTAATCCATGAAATTTTGATCCTTCGATTGATTATATTTATTTTTGTTTACAGCATGCTCTTCAGCAGTTTGGCTAAAGGCGTGAGTCCCTTCGGTAGGATCAGCAACCACAAAGTAGAAATAATCGTGTTCTTCAGGCATAAAGGCAGCTTTGATAGAGGATTCACCAGGAGAGCAAATAGGACCTACAGGGAGGCCAGCATGAAGATACGTATTATAAGGTGATGGAGTTGCTAAGTCATCAAGTGAAAGGGTCGCTTTACGTGAAGTAAGGGTGTATTGAACCGTTGAGCACATTTGAAGTTTATAATTATTGGTGAGACGGTTGTAGATAACCCCTGAAATCAGCGGACGTTCATCGGGAAGCTTGGCTTCTTCTTCGATAATAGAAGCAATGGTGAGTACATCGTGGAGCGTGTAGGAAGAACCGTAAAGATGAGACATATACGTATCGGTCACTTGCTGAAAACGGTTAAGCATTTTGATGATGATTTCTTCAGAAGACGTACCTGGTTGGATAAAGTAGGTATCAGGGAAGAGATAGCCCTCTAAAGGATTTTCAACTGTAGAAGGTACGTTCTTTAAGAAGTCATAAGGGTAAGTATGATTTCTGGTAGCATCTAAGAAATCATCTTTCGTGGCAAGACCAAGGTCTTCTACTTTAGCAGCGATTTGCTGGAGTGTGAACCCTTCAGGGATGGTTAGTTTAATAGAAGCTACAGTATCTTCTGTTGATGTCGTCAGTAAATCCAGGATGACGGTGTTTGTCATACTGCTATTGAGGCTATAAGTACCTTCATTTAAAGGTGTACGCATCAGAAGACCTTGTCCTAAAAAAAGTCCTTTGCTTCCAATTAAACCTTCATCATGAAGGCGGGTGGCAACATCCTTTAGTGTAGTAGAAGGTGTAATCGTAAGTGTAACGTGTGAAATAGAAGGAACTTGCTTGCGCTGGCTGTTTTCCAAGATAGCATCATAACTTGAGCTAAAACCTTTGGAGAAGACAATCACACTTAAAGATAGGCCGATAAGTGTTAAACAAATGGAAAAAGTACTATACCATAACAGTCGCTTAGATTTTCTTTTTTTCATAGGAAACTCCTTAATCGATAATATAATAGTTAAATTATATACAAAATTTCAAATAAATTCAACATTCCTCATCAAGATGGTTGCCAAAGGAATGCAAAGTTTGTTATAATCAAGTGGAAAAAAATGTAAAAGATGGGGGCAGTTATGAAAAAATTCAAATACTTTATGATAGTCCTTGGTATGATAGGATGTGTGCCACAAACCGTTTATCCACTGGTAGAAGATACTGTGTCACAAATAGAGCAGCCATCAGAAGAAATAGGACAAGTACCGATAGAGGAAGCCACGCATAGCGCTGTGACAAAAGAAGGATTGCTAGAAAGTGTGAAGGGGACATCGTTAGAAGAAGGGTTTAAGCGTATACTACTAGCAAAAGAGACCGTTGATGAAGGAACGCTCAGTGAACTTATGTGCTATGCACTGGGCTATGGACCAGTCTACAACCAAAAAGCAAAAGAGCAATCACCTTATAGCCATCGTCTAGAAATTGAAAAACTATGGCCACTTTTTACCCAGCAGCCAGAAGGAACCTATGAAATGGCAGAGTGGTTAAGTGTGTATGAGAAGTTGATTGTACCGACGTTGCAGAGTGGACAGAAGATACCTCAGGGGGGCAAGGGAAGTTACTTTGAGGCAATCCCACTAGATGTACTAGGCGTAAGTCAGATGCAGGTAGCTGTAGGTGAGGTGATTTATCCACTTTATCAATTAGGGAACACAAATTACATAAGCTTTTCAACTTTAGAGCAATTAGGGTTTTCCATGACATATAGTCCACAAGGTGGGCATGTGTTAGAACGTCCCTATAGTATTCTCATCAATGAAGTGTATGCAGAAAAAGCCTTAGGTAAGGAAAAAGCTAAAATGTATACAGAAAGTATACAAATAGGCAATGTACGCACTTATGGCATTAAACAAAATAATGAACTGTATGTACCAGTACGTAGTTTGAATGATTACTTTGAGCTTCAGATAGCAGAGAACACCTGCTTTTTAGATTTAAGAGGAAATGCGACGAAAGATTTTGTTTCTGTAGAGGCAAATCGTCTTATTAACCATACAGACGACTATCTAGACGTAAAAGTAGCACATTATTTCTGGGATGGTAAAGCGATTAAGGAAGAGCAAGTAGAAGTGAAGGGGCTGGCACCACAGGAGACGTATCCACTTCGTGAATCCCTTTATAGCGAAAATAAAGAAATAATGCATTACAGTACAGTGGTCTATGAAGTGAAAGCACAAGGCGTAGTCGAACACCCTATTCTTTTTGAAAGTAGAGCCAATGCATATGGGCAAATGGATGATGCACTTTTTAAAAGGTACGAAGTGAATCAACATCCACCAAAACCAGTCGACTTAGATAAGCTTTTTCCAGAGACAAAAATTATAGGAACCATGAAGTATGCAACGAACGGTTTACAAAAAGGCGAAAAAGTAGAAGTGTGGCGTGCAGATGATGGAAGCACCTATCATGTGAAGAAAAATGGAAAAGTCATTAAGGTGCCTTGGGGCAGTGTAAGCATACCCGCTAACCCACCAGTACAAAAAGAACGGGCATCCAAAGAAATGCTGGAAATGTTTGTGAATACAAAAGGCTATACAAGTGACACCAAGTATTTGGTATGGACGGACCTTTCGCGTCAATTAACATATGTGTTTGAAAGGAAAAACAATCAATGGGTGCTTATACGCACCATGCTTTGTACCACGGGTAACAATAAGACGCCTACCCCTTATGGAACGTATAAATTAAGGGCGTATGTCCCTTACTTTGGTTTAGAGAAAGGTTATCGCTGTAAAAATGCAGTGCAAATTGAAGGGGATTACTTATATCACTCAGTCATGTTTAATAAAGCAGGAACCTATGTGCTAGGTGGACAAGTGCTTGGGAAACAAGGTTCTCATGGATGTATCCGTTTATCACCTGAGGATAGTGAATGGTTTTATCGTACGATGCCACTGAAAACACAAGTGATTATACGCTAGCTAGGACACACGTTGTCTTAGCTTTTTTTTATGTGTGGGCATGTGGGAAGTTGAAGGGGTTTATAAAGAAGAAGGCATGTTTTTTAAGATTTTATAAATAATAAAATTAAATTTGGAATATGCTATGTAATGTGATAAAATAAGTGAGTAAAAATTTGCTAATGAGGAGGATTTAATATGTCAGAGTTAAAAAAAGAATACAAAAGTGCATGGACTACATACACTGAACAAGATAAAGACGCTTTATTTGCTTATGGAAAACGCTATATCGATTTTATTTCAGAAAATAAAACAGAGCGTGAGTGCATACGTACCATGGTGAAAGAAGCAGAAGCAAAAGGCTATAAAAACTTAGATGATCTTATTGAAGCAGGCGAAGCTATCCAAGCAGGTGATAAGATTTATGCGAATTATAAAGATAAAACACTTGTTATGTACTGTGTAGGTACAGAAGCAATGACCAATGGGTTTAATATACTTGGCGCTCATTTAGATTCACCTAGACTTGACCTTAAGCCAAATCCACTTTATGAAGACAGTGACTTTGCAATGTGGAAGACACATTACTACGGCGGTATCAAAAAATACCAATGGGTGACAATGCCACTTGCTATACATGGTGTTGTAGCGAAAAAAGATGGCAGCGTTGTAAACGTTGTGATCGGTGAAGACTTAAGTGATCCAGTAGTTGGTATCAGTGATATATTACCACACTTAGGAGCAGAACAAGCAAAGAAAACACTTAGCGAAGCCATTGCAGGAGAAGACCTTAACATTTGTCTAGGAACTATTCCTTTAGAAGGTGAAGAAAAAAATAGTGTCAAAGAAAATATCCTTAAACTTCTTAATGACAAGTATGGCATTGTGGAAGAAGACTTCGTATCAGCTGAAATTCAAATTGTACCAGCAGGTCCAGCGAGAGATTACGGCTTAGACAGAAGTATGGTTATTGGCTACGGTCAAGATGACCGCGTATGTGGTTATGCATCTTTTGAAGCACAATTAGAAGTAGAAGCACCAGCGCGTACGACTGTATGTATTTTAGTAGATAAAGAAGAAGTTGGTAGTGTGGGTGCATCAGGTATGCATTCAAAGTTCTTCGAAAATACGGTTGCTGAAATGTTAGAACTTAGTGGCGTTTCTTCAAACCTTCAAGTGAGAAGAACCCTTGCACGTTCACGTATGTTATCATCTGACGTAACAGCAGGACATGATCCAAACTACCCATCTATTTTAGAAAAAAATAACGCAGCTTACTTTGGTAAAGGTGTTGTTTTCAATAAATACACAGGTTCACGTGGTAAATCAGGCTCAAATGAAGCAAATGCTGAATATGTAGCACAGTTACGTGATATCATGGAAAAAAATAATGTCGTATGGCAAACATCTGAGCTTGGACGCATTGACCTTGGTGGCGGCGGTACCATTGCTTACATTTTAGCTAATTACGGTATGGACGTTATCGACTGTGGTGTACCAGTGCATAGTATGCATGCGCCTTGGGAAATCACAAGCAAAATCGACCTTTATGAAATGCGTAAAGCTTATGTAGCATTTCTTAAAAGCAACTAATAGACAAACAAATAATCAATGAAGTGTAACAACGAAAGGAAGTAAGAAAAATGGCAGAAATGAATCCAATTGTAACAATGACTATGGACGATGGTAGCATCGTAAAAATCGAACTTTATCCAGAAATGGCACCAAACACAGTAAACAACTTTATTTCACTTGTGAAAAAAGGTTACTATGATGGACTCACATTCCACCGTGTTATCCGTGGCTTTATGATCCAAGGTGGTTGTCCACAAGGTACAGGTACAGGTGGCCCAGGTTACCAAATCAGAGGTGAGTTCAGCGGTAATGGCGTGAAAAATGACCTTAAGCATTCAAAAGGGGTTATCTCTATGGCACGTGCAATGGATCCAAACTCAGCTGGTTCACAATTCTTTATCATGCATGAGAATTCACCACACTTAGATGGTCAATACGCAGCATTTGGAAAAGTTGTAGAAGGCTTAGATGCAGTAGATTACATTGCAACAACACCTACAGATCGTTCAGATAGACCAATCGATACAGTCATGATTAAGTCAATGACAGTAGATACACAAGGAAAAGAGTATGCTGAGCCAGTGAAAGCGGGTGCATAAATGTGAAGCTTATCGATTTTCATTGCGATACGGCAGAAAAGCTGTACCGCGAGGCAGGTAGTTTATTCACCAATGACTATCATGTAGACATCGAGAAACTTCATCATGCAGGCTACAGCGCTCAATGGTTCGCCTTCTTTGTTCACTTAAAACAACTAGGCGATAAGAGCCCTATGGCTTATCTAGAAGAAATGTATGCTTACTTTGTCGATCAAGTGGCGCAAAACCAAGCACACATTGAAATTGTGAGAAACTATGCCGAATACCAAGCTTGTCATGAGCAAGGTAAACTAGCAGCTTTTTTATCCCTAGAAGAAGGGCAGACCATTGAAAAAGACTTGAATAATCTTAAGCGTCTAGAAGATATGGGTATACGCCTTATGACCCTTACGTGGAATTATGCCAATGATTTGGCGGCACCACACCATGAGGAAGGCGGCCTTACTGCTTTTGGTAAAGAAGTTGTGGCGTATCTAAATGAGAGTCCTATACTCGTCGATGTATCCCATCTGTCAGAGCAAGGATTAAGAGAAATCAAAGAGCTTTATCATAAGCCTATTTTAGCATCACATTCCAATGCAAGAGGCGTATGGAACCATAGTCGTAATAACTCAGATGAGGGGATTCGCCTTATAGCAGAAAGTGGCGGCATTATTGGTACCAATTTTTACAGTCATTTTCTAGGAAACACCAAAAAAACCACCATTCCGATGCTGATCGACAATATACGTTATCTACATAATGTAGGTGGCGAAGACGTTTTGGCACTGGGAACGGATTTTGATGGAATAGATTGTGATTTAGAAGTATGTAATTGCAAAGAAATGGATAAACTTATAAATGGTATGTTGAAGGTATTTCCAAGTAGTCTCGTAGAAAAGTTCTGCTACAAGAATGCAGAGCGCATTATTCGAGAAAATTTGTAACCTTTTGCTTGGAAAATATTCACAACGATGCTATAATAGCACTATATCCAATATTGAAGGGAGACTTACCATGGAAGAAAATAAAGGATGCGGATGTTCACATGACCACGATCACGAAGGATGTGGATGTTCACACGATCACGAAGAACCAGTAATCTATGTAACATTTGAAGATGAAGATAAAGAAGTTGCTTGTGACGTATTAGGTATCTTTGAAGTAGATGCTATCGAATACATTGCACTTGCACCAAAAGATGAAGATGAGGTACTTATCTACCGCTACGCTGAAGATGGCGAAGACATCAAACTTGATGAAATCACATCTGACGAAGAGTACGAAAAAGTAGCTGCTGAATTCGACGATTTATTTTTCGGTGATTTAGAAGAGTCAGTTGAAGAAGAATAATCAATAACATAAAAAACAGGATGCCGTGCATCCTGTTTTTTTATTTTGGGGGCATACTAGACTTATGAAAACTTTAAAAACTCACCTTAAAAGAGAGATAGACCAATTAGCAGACTTACCAGGCGTTTATCGCATGCTAGACAAAGAGGGGAATCTTCTGTACATTGGGAAATCCATTCATATCAAACAGCGGGTAGCATCTTACTTTGCACCCTCCATGAACCGTAACAAAAAAATTCACCGAATGGTAAGAGTAATCGACAAGATTGATGTCACCTATACCGATACGGAGCTAGATGCTTTATTGCTTGAGTGTAAGTGGATTCAGGAGCAAAAGCCACCCTACAATACGCTATTGACGCGAAGTGGGCGTTATCGCTACCTAGAAGTAGAAGGTCCTGCACCGTATAAACTCAAAGTGACCCAGAGGCCACATCACAAGGCTTGTCTAAGAATAGGTCCCCTTCCACATAAAAAGCTGGCCCAATACGGTTATCGCTATGTAGAGGCCGCCTATAAGTTTAAAATACAAGGCTGTGATGAACAGATGCTAGACCAACTGATACAGGACTTAGCAGATACTGAGAATCATGTGGAAGAAAAATTGAAAGAGCGTATGGCACAACACATTGACAATTGGGCGTTTGAAGAAGCCCAAAAGACCTTAGAGGCTATGAAAGGCATCAAGTATATGAAGTACATTTACCGGGTGACGACCATAGCCTTAAATGAACAGTATATAGGGAAAATGCCACTAGAAGGCAGTAAACGCTACAAGTATTATGCCATAAGTGGCGGTCAAGTCATTAAAATGTTAAAGGCCTACCCAAAAAGTGAAGACATAACCCTAGAAAAACTAAAAAAACACTTGGCTTGTGTGGAAAAGAAAGATGCACTTTCCCCAGATGAAATTGATCAAGTGTTATTGATTGAAGCCTTTAAACATAAAAGAATGGAAGTGCTCAAGGTATAAAATTATTTTTTTACACCCATACTATAACAAAACAAATGATGAAAAGGTTTAACAGAACCAGGTTTAATAGGAAGAGGTTGAATGTGAAGAAGATTGTTTTGTTAGTGAGTATCGTGTTAAGTTGTAGTTTATTGGTGTTTTTTTATGTTACCCGAAGCGAAGAAGCGAGTAGTGAAAGTATTTTAAATGATCCGATTGCTACAGTGAAGCTTTCTACTGGAGATATGTTTAAGATTCAATTACATCCCGAACAAGCACCTAATACAGTCAATAATTTTATTTATTTAGCGGATATTGGTTTTTATGATGGTACAAGGATTAATCGTATCGTCCCCCAATATCTTATACAGGGTGGCGATCCTTTAGGAAATGGTAAAGGATTTCCGGGTTATTTTATTAAAAGTGAATGTCACTACAACGGAAGTAAAAATACTTTAAAGCATAAAAAAGGTACCGTATCTATGGCGCGCAGTGATCAATTCAATACGGAAGGTTCTCAGTTTTTTGTTTTATTACAAGATGATAGTGGTCTTAATGGCCAGTATAGTGCTTTTGGGACGGTTATAGACGGCTTGGAAAGCTTAGAAAAGCTGGCCAATGAACCTGTAGATAGCAAAAATCGCCCGATGCATTCTTTGACAATTGAACAGGTTACCATTGATACACTAGGAGTAGCTTATGAGGTACCACAAGTTTTATCAGTCCAAGAAGTTCTGGCGCAATATGAGTAAAAGCAAGTTATCAAAATGGATCAAATGGCTGATGGCACCTACACTTTATATAAGTGATACCTATAAAAGTAAAGCAAAGTCCAAAGAGGAGAGAGGGCGACGTGTCAAACGCCTTAACAAAACTTATGTCACGATCTCATGTATCTTGACGTTGCTCTTGGCATTTTGCCCTAAAGAATGGGCAGAGATGGAAATGAGTAGAGTTGGCGTGGGGATATGGGTACTTTACGTTTTTTCAAGATGCAATGAGATTTTTATGGCATTTGTAAAAGATGTTTTCGATAAACTCAATGCCATTAAGCGTGATAAAAATGGTTTGGAATACTTTGAACGGATACAGCTTGCGCTCAGAAGCTATGTGGAACTTGTGCTTAATTACAGCATGCTTTATTACTTAATCGATCATTGTGGTAAATGGATAGGCATGAAAGGTACTGCCTTTAACCAAGTGATAGTGAATATGTGGGATAGTATTTATTTTAGCGTTGTCACTATCGCATCCATAGGCTACGGCGATTATTTTCCCATTCATCCCTTAAGTAAAGCACTGGTTATGTATGAAGTTATCAATGGAACACTTTTGCTTGTGGTGAGTTTTACTGTCTATGTGAATTTAACTTTGTCAGAATAAGAGGCCATAGCCTCTGTTTTTTTACAAAAAAACGGCTTTGTTCGATGTTTGTTCGATGAATACGCGGTAAAAACTTGACAATTCCATATGCAATATTTTACAGTATAACAATGAGAATACATTAAAAGGTGATAAATATGAAAAAAAATAATTATGGTAACCATAGTATTTCATCCCTCAAAGGCGCAGATCGTGTACGCTTACGTCCGGGTGTTATTTTTGGTTCAGATGGCATCGAAGGATGTCAACACTCGGTATTTGAAATACTAGCCAATGCAATTGATGAGTTTAAAGAGGGATATGGCAATGTCATTGAAGTAACTTTATGTAAGGATCATTCCATCGTGGTACAAGACTATGGACGTGGTATGCCTTTAGACTTCAATGAAAAAGAGCAACGTTATAACTGGGATTTGATTTTCTGTGAGCTTTATGCCGGAGGAAAGTACAATACCAACGAAGGGGAAAACTATGAATTTAGTTTAGGGTTAAATGGACTTGGTGCATGTGCTACCCAGTACAGTTCAGCGTACATGGATGTAGTCGTGCATACAGAAGGGCAACGCTATACATTGCATTTTGAAAAAGGGGAAAATGTAGGCGGCTTGACCAAAGCACCAGAAAATTATAAATCAACAGGAACACGCATCCAGTGGAAGCCAGATCCTGACGTTTTTACAGAGACAGAAATACACGGCAGCTACTTCCATGATGTACTGAAGAGACAAGCCGTTGTTAATAAAGGGTTAAAGTTCATATTTAAAGATGAAATAGAAGGCACAAGTCATGTATATCTTTATCCCGAAGGGATACTAGGGTATGCAAAAGAAATAGCAAATGAAAAGAACTTTTCAGAGATGCTTCTTGCGACCCAAGAAACACGCGGACAAGATAGTCCAGATAGACCTGAATATAAGCTTAAGTTTGAAATCGCTTTTGGCTTCTGTAATGAATACAATTTACTCGAGTACTATCATAACTCTAGTTTCTTAGAGTATGGTGGGGCGCCAGATAAAGCCATCAAAAATGCTTTTATCTATGCCATCGACAAGTACTTAAAGTCAGAAGGGCTTTACAACAAAGACGAGAAGAAAATCACATTTATTGATATTCAAGATAGTTTAATCTTAATCGCCAATTCGTTTTCGACTATTACAAGTTATGAGAATCAAACGAAAAAAGCTATTACCAATAAATTTATACAAGAAGCGATGCAAGAATTCCTTAAAGAGTATTTGCATATTTACTTTATCGAAAATAAAGATGAAGCAGGGCGCATCGCTAAGCAAGTGCTTGTGAATAAACGTAGCCGTGAAAAAGCAGAACGTACACGTATTAACGTCCGGAAGCAATTAGGTGGTGCCATTGACATCACCAACCGTGTGAAGAAATTCGTGGACTGCCGTACGAAGGATACATCAATCCGCGAACTTTACATCGTAGAAGGGGATTCTGCACTTGGTTCTTGTAAACTGGGGCGTAATTCGGAGTTCCAAGGGATTATGCCAGTACGTGGTAAAATTCTGAACTGCTTAAAGTCAGATTATGACAAGATTTTTAAAAGTGATATTATTGTTGACTTATTAAAAGTTATGGGCTGCGGTATAGAAATTACAAGTAAGCACAATAAAGATTTGCACACCTTTGATATGAATAACTTAAGATGGGATAAAATCATCATTTGTACAGATGCCGACGTGGATGGGTATCAGATTCGTACACTGATTTTGACAATGCTTTATACATTAGTGCCAACCCTCATTCGAGAAGGCCGTGTATACATCGCAGAAACACCACTTTATGAAATCAATACAAAAGATAAGACTTACTTTGCCTATTCAGAGCATGAAAAAACACAAATACTTGGTAAACTAAAAACCAAATACACCATCCAACGTTCAAAAGGACTTGGGGAGAATGATCCAGATATGATGTGGGAAACAACGATGAATCCAGAGAGTAGAAGGCTTATTCAAGTGGTACCAGAGGATGCAGAACGTACGCAGCACATGTTTGAACTCCTACTAGGTGATAATTTAGCAGGGCGTAAAGCGTTTATTGCTGAAGAAGGTCATCAATACCTAGATTTAGCGGACATGAGTTAAGAAGAGATGGGAGGAAATACGATGGACAATCATGCGATAAAACAAAATATATCAGAAACACTTGAGTCAAATTATATGCCATATGCTATGAGCGTTATCGTCTCACGTGCATTGCCGGAGATTGATGGGTTCAAACCTTCTCATCGCAAGCTTTTATATACGATGTATAAGATGGGGCTATTAAAAGGGACACGTACCAAGTCTGCCAATATTGTAGGGCAGACGATGAAACTGAACCCTCACGGAGATGCTGCTATTTATGAGACAATGGTACGTCTGACTAAAGGTTACAGTGCACTGGTAACGCCTTTCGTAGATTCGAAAGGTAACTTTGGTAAAGTGTATTCAAGAGATATGGCTTATGCAGCAGCCAGATATACAGAAGCGAAGCTCAGTAGCATTTGTGAAGA
>JBOFIT010000260.1:0-9046 GCA_051650305.1 Cellulosilyticaceae bacterium | reverse complement strand
GAAAAGAAGGCAAAGAAAATAGGCTACTATAGAGCAGAAGAAGAAACGTTTCTAGATATTATGGAAGCGACGGCATTAGAGGGATGTCGTAACCCACTGGTATATATACTAGAAGCAGCAGATGATATCGCTTACTTACTAGGTGACTTAGAAGATGCTTTTAATAAAGGGATTGTCCCTTATGAGATGTTTGCGTTAAAGTATAAAGAATTCGTAGAGAAAGAGCAGTTTGAAGAAAAAAGTGTAGAAGAAAGCTTATACTACTACTTAATCAAAAACTATGAAAAAGCAAAGGAGAATTATGGCTATGAAGCACCTGGTGAGTATGCCTTAAAGTCTTTTGTGATTAAATTAAATCGTTATTTTAGAGATGCAGTGGTGGAAGAGTTTATGGCATCTTACGATCAAATTATGGAAGGGGCTTATGAAGGTGAGCTTTTAGGGGCATCCAAAGCCGCAAAGATTAGCTTCTTTTTAAGAAATATATCAAAAGAGTATGTGTATAATAACGGGGAGATTGTGGAAAATGAAATTATAGGGTACAATATTATTCACAAGCTACTGGATCAATTTGTAGCAGTCGTACTGGATGAAGAAGTGAAACCTTACAAAGGATACAAGGGGAAAGTGTATACCCTTATTTCCAAGAATTATCGCTTGGTATGTGAGAACTGTATCGAAGAAGGGCATTTATCTGAAGCTTACTGCAAACTGCTGCTGGTGACGGATTTTATTTGTGGGATGACAGATACTTATGCCGCCGAACTTTATCAGCAGCTCACTGCCATTAATTTATAAAAGGGCCAACGGCCTTTTTTTCTTGCCTTATAGGGCAAAAAGCCTTTAAACTAAAGGCATACATAAGAGGAGGTGAATGAGAATGGAAGCTACAAAACATAGAGATTATGAAGAAGAGAAAAAGCAGTTACATGATACAAAAGAGTGGGTACACCTACAGCATGAGAAATTACAAGGTGAAGATGAATCACTGCAAAAAGAAATTGTAAGGCTAAAAAAAGAAGTGTCCAGTGCTATGGATGAACGCTTAATCCTGAAACAACAGATGCAGCAAATGGTGGATGAAGATAAGGATAAGATGGCACTTATCAAAGACACGCCTTACTTTGGACGCATTAACTTTTGTGAAAAATATAAAGATGATATGGAAGTCATTTATATAGGAAAGTTCGGGTTATATGACAGTGAGCAAGGTGAGATGCTGGTCTTGGATTGGCGTGCACCTATGGCCCATATTTATTACAGTGGAATGGACGAAGAAGTGGCATACCGAACACCTAAAGGTATGGTGGAAGGGCAGATGCACTTAAAACGTCGCTATGTCATTGAAGAGGGTGAACTTACTGAGATTCATGACGAAAAGTCTCTGCAAGATAGGCTGAAGGAGAGTATACAAGGTGAATCGAACTTCCTTATTGAAAGCTTGAATAAGACGACAAAAGGAAGACTGAAAGAAATCGTAGCCACGATTCAAGATCAGCAAAATAAAATTATACGAAGCGATGCCCATCTGCCATTAGTGGTACAAGGGGTAGCAGGAAGTGGAAAGACTACCATTGCCCTCCACCGCATGGCCTATATGATTTATAATAGACAGTCGGATAGTGCAGCAAAGTATATGGTGGTAGCACCCAATAAACTTTTCCTACATTATATTGAGGAGATCCTACCAGACCTTGGTGTTGATAATGTTTTCCAAACCACCTTCGAAAGCTTTGCCTTAAGTATATTAGGAAAGAAGTATAAGCTTTATGAAGAAAAAGATCAACTAGATACCTTACTCACAGGAGAAGAAGACGAGATAAAGGCCATTGCATTAAGTGCCAAGATACGAGGGTCTATAGCTCTTAAAAAAATCATTGATTTAAAACTTCAAGGATTAGAAAAAAGTCTTTTGCCTAAAGAGCATATTCAGTATGAAGAGATGATCCTTATAAGCTATAAAGAGCTGATGAAAATATTCCTAGTGAGTAACAAGCATCTTAGTCTTGAAAATAGGGTAAAACAACTAGGAGACTATTTGAAAAAGCGCCTAAAAGATAAAGAGAACCTCATTAGACAAGGGATGGAGCGTGCTTATGGGAAACGTATAGAAGCCTTAAAAGAAGGCGTAGAAGATATAGAAACCATAAGACCTGCCATAAGACAACTTTATGATGAACGTGACGCGGAGATTAAAAGTATCAAGAAATGGATACCAGTCTGCGTTAAGACTTATCTGAGTAAAATTCAAATCCCTACACTGATTGATTTTTATCTAGACTTATTTGACGATCCAAGCTTGCGAGATAATTTCTTCAGTCGCTATGCCAGTCAGGAATTGCAGGAAGTGATGTTTAGTAGGCTAAAGGTAAGGACAGGTAAAGGTGTGGTGGAGTCAGAAGATTTAGGGCCTCTTGTGTATAGCCACATGAAACTTTATGGTGTGAAAAACAAAGAAAAGTATACACATATCGTGGTAGATGAGGCACAGGACTTGGATGAGATGAAAATCACCGTTTTACGTGAAGTATCAGCTAGTGATGCCTTTACTTTTGTAGGGGATTTATCCCAAGGCATTTATGACTACAAAGGGATTACAAGCTGGGAACGTATGATGGAGCGGGTTTTCGATGGCAAACGCTATCATTACTATGAGATGACCACAAGCTACCGTTCCACCATAGAAATCATAGGGCTTGCCAATGAAGTTATTGGCCATAGTACAGGCTTTACACCTGTCGAGGCACAAGCAGTCTTAAGACATGGCGATATGCCCGTAGGTATACAATGCCAAGATGAAGTAAGCCGTCTGAGTCATCTGGTAAAGCAGATGGACATCTTTAAGGAACAGGGGATGCATTCTATATGTATCCTAACAAGAGGTAAAGAAGAAGCGCAGGAAGTAAGTAAGAAGTTAAGAGAAGAAGGCGTGGCACTTCAGTGCATTGAAGATCAGACAGCCCACTATACAGGTGGTGTGGTCATTATGCCAAGCTATTTATCAAAAGGTTTAGAGTTTGATGCGGTGATTATTTATGATGTGAGTGAAGCTAGTATGACCGTAGAAGATGTGAATTTAAAGCTACTGTATGTGATGGTCACAAGAGCACTGCACAAACTCTTTATGTATAGTATAGACAAGCCTCTGCCTATTCTTCAGGCAAGTGCATACTTAGAATGGCAGAGTGCAGAAAAATAGAAAAATAGAAAAATAGAAGAAGAAAGAGACAACAATGGAACCAATAACATTTGAAGATTATGGACTAAGTAAAGAACTAGGGAAAGCATTAGAAGGGCTTGGTTTTACAAGCCCTACAAAAGTACAACAAGAAGTCATACCAGTAGCCCTAGGCGGAAAGGATTTAGTGGTACAGTCAAAGACAGGAAGCGGGAAGACAGCAGCTTTTGCTATACCAATTTGTGAAAAGGTAGACTGGGAGGACAACAAGCCACAGGCCCTTGTACTTACACCTACAAGAGAACTTGCTATGCAAGTAGCAGAGGATTTCTTTCATATAGGTCGCTTTAAGCGTATGAAAGTAGTAGCACTGTATGGTAAGGCTTCATTTATGCATCAACAAAAGCAAATCAAGCAGAAGACTCACGTGGTAGTAGGGACACCAGGGCGTGTCATCGATCACCTAGAGAAAGGCACATGGTCTACAGAGAATATACGTTATCTTGTGATTGATGAAGCAGATGAAATGCTACGTATGGGCTTTGTCGAGCAAATTCGTACTATTCTTAGCTTTCTGCCTAAAGAACGTGTTACGATGCTTTTCTCAGCGACGATGCCAAAGGATATACAAGCACTCTGTGAAGATGTACTTTCAAGTCCAGTACACATTGAGATAGAAAGCCCACTTCGAACCACAGAACAAGTAGAAGAAATAGGCCACTTCGTTAAAGAAGAGGAAAAGACAGCAGCACTTTACCGTGTACTGCGTGTAGAGAATCCAGAGAGTTGTATGATTTTCTGCAACACAAAGGTACAAGTAGACAAAGTGTATGATGACATAAGAGCACTAGATGTTCCTTGTATGAAACTTCACGGTGGGATGGAGCAAAGAGACAGACAGCAAGTGATGGAAGACTTTAGACGTGGCTATAGCAGATACCTTGTAGCTACAGACGTGGCAGCTAGAGGGATTGACATCGATCATATTACCCATGTAGTGAACTACGACCTACCAGAAGATAAGGAAAACTACGTTCACCGTATCGGGCGTACAGGCCGTGCAGGGCGTACAGGTAAATCCATAAGCTTTATCACACCAAGAGATAGTATTTTCCTAAAGGCAATCGAAAGCTACAGAGGAAATGTCATTCCAAAAGGTACATTACCAGAAGAAGCGGAAGCGCAGAAGCACCAAGAAGCGTTCGATAAGAAAAGTCGTATACGTCTGGAAGTTAAAGAAAAAGAATCCGCTACAGATATTATGAAGCTTCATATCAATGCAGGGAAGAAGACAAAGATGCGTCCAGTGGATGTGGTAGGCACCCTATGTAATCTTCAAGGTATGACTGCAGACGATATCGGCATTATTAACGTCCTAGATGTATCTACTTTTGTAGAGATTCTAGGAGGCAAAGGGGAAAGCGTACTGAAGCAACTTCAGCATATACCAATCAAAGGTCGCCTTAGAAAAGTTACAAAGGCGGATCGCTAAAAAGGGACAAAATCCAGTAAAATAATGGTATAATGAACAAAAGATAATGGAAGGAGAAATAGCAATGAGAAGAAAATTAAGTCTAATGAGTTTTATCATGTTATTTGTAGTGGCTATTTCAGTACAAGCAAGTCAGATTAGTGTCATCATTGATGAAAAACCAATTCAAATGGAGGTAGCGCCTTTTATAGAAAAAGGCACTACTTTTGTACCACTAAGAGTCATCAGTGAAGAGCTAGGTGCAGAAGTAGAATACATACCAGAAAATAAAGGCATTATCATTACTAAAGCAACGAAGTATATCATCATGCAAATAGGCAACTCTAATGCACAAATTGGAGAAGAGGTTAAAGCATTAGAAGCAGCACCACGATTAATAGGGAATACAGCGATGGTACCTATTCGCCTCATTAGTGAAAACTTAGATTGCAAAGTAGGATGGGATGCACCCACGCATAAAATTACCATTACAAATCAATTGCCAGTGGTAACGATGACTATAAAAGGGATGGGAACCATTGAAGCAGAGCTTTATCCACACGTCGCACCTAATACAGTGAATAACTTTATTAGTCTTGTAAATAAAGACTTTTATGACGGCTTAACGTTCCATCGTGTGATTCAGGACTTTATGATACAAGGTGGATGCCCAGAAGGCACAGGCATGGGTGGACCAGGCTACAGCATAGAAGGTGAATTCCTTGCAAATAACAAACTTAATGTATTACCACATACAGAAGGTATCTTATCCATGGCAAGAAGTATGGAACCTAATTCAGCAGGTAGTCAGTTCTTCATTATGACAAGTGTTTCAGAGCATTTAGACGGCTACTATGCAGCGTTTGGTAAAGTCATAAAAGGCATGGACGTTGTGAGAGCCATAGAAGAGACAGCTACTGACGCCAATGACCAACCACAAACACCAATCGTTATTGAAGACATCACAGTAGATACCAAAGGAATCACTTATGAGGAGCCTGTACGTATACAAGGCTAGGTGGCTTGTTAGAACTCAAAAAAAGTGATATGGTACGGAGAAGACAGATAGAAAGAATGGAGAACGGATGATTACGACACTTTATCAAAAAATTACCAACGGTGAAGATACGAGAAAAAACCTTATTGAACTACGTAAGCTTATAAAAGAACCATTAAATAACCGCGTGTTATATTATGAACTGGATGGGCAGTATGATACTTTGTACAAGCTCTTAGCAGATGAGGATGCCAAGGTACGTAAAAATGTGGCACTTATTATGGGCGAGTTAGAAGTCGAAGGATTTGAAACGAAGCTTTTTGAAGCTTATGAGAAAGAGGAGAAGCTTTTTGTCAAGCCGGATTATCTAGTAGCACTTAGCAACTATACCTATAGCCAGTTTGCAGATGCTTTAAAAGCGAGACTTAATCACCTTACGACGATACAAGTCGAGGAAAATAGCTTGAAGCATGTGAATGAGGAGATTCGTATACTTTCACAAATGTGCATTAAATTAGATAAGCCGACCATGCATCCATTTACAGGCTACAAAGAAGAGACAGACTGCATATTACTAACCAATAGAGACCATCGTGAAGTTACACTGGACCAAATCAAGTCAGGGAAGGGGAAAGTATTTAATGCAGGGGTTGTAGCACGTACAGATAAGATGCGTGAACTTCTGAAGATACGTACGTATTCGGAGATTCTCTTCCCCTTAAAGACTTTACCAAAGGTAGCTATGGACCCTATAAGTGCAGCCAGTGCACTTTATGCTAGCGACTTAATGGCATTTTTAAATGAGAGACATGAAGGATGGCCACCATACTATTTCAGAATAGAGCTAAAGACACGTATGGCTTTGGATAAGAAAAGTACATTTACAAAGAAAATGGCAGCAGAGCTTGAGCGCCTTTCAAAAAGAGAACTGATCAATTCCACATCGAACTATGAGTTTGAGATACGCCTTATCGAGAACAAAGACGGGTACTTTAATGTACTTCTTAAACTGTATACCATCAAAGACAGACGATTTGATTACCGCAAAAATACCATTGCCACAAGTATTGCGCCAAATGAAGCAGCCCTTGTCATAGAACTTGCAAAGCCATACCTTAATGGGGAGGCACAAGTACTAGACCCATTCTGTGGTGTAGGTACGATGCTGATTGAACGTCATGAGAAAGTATCTAGCCAAGTGATGTATGGGGTAGATATTTATGGAGATGCTATAGATGGTGCCATAGAAAATGCCAACCGTGCGGATACAGACATTTACTTTATCAATAGAGATTTCTTCGACTTTACCCATAAGTATGCCTTTGATGAGATTATCACCAATATGCCAACGCAGATGGGGCGTAAGACTGCCACAGAAATCGAAGAGCTATATACACGTTTCTTCTATAAAGCTCTACAAGTAGTAGCACCAAAGGCAACGATGGTACTTTACACAAGAGACAGTGATTTAGTAGAAAAAAATGTAAAACGCCATGAGTCATTAGAGATCGTCAAGATGTGGCCTATCTCTAAAAAAGAAGGCGCGTATCTCTACATCATACAAGTGAATCAAGCGAACTAGAAAAGGCTTTTTACGAGGGTTATGCCTATAAAAAATGGACTGTTGCATCATGCAACAGTCCATTTTTTACTATGCGTTATAACGTTTTTCATCTAATGCATTTTCTGATTTTGCCACCACTACTGCGGTTGCAGCATCACCTACTACATTAAGTGATGTCACAAGCATTTCAACTGGTCGGTTGATTGCAAGGATCAGTGAGTAAGCAAGTACTGCAGCATCATTTTGGTAGCCCATACCTGTAAGTACTGTGAAAAGAATGATTGCGCCAGCACCAGGAGCAGCAGGTGTACCTACTGAAGCGATAAGTGCTAATAACCCGATAGTTAAGATGCTTCCGATGGTAATCTCATAGCCAGCACTTGAAGCGATGAAAACAGCTGCAATAATTTGCATGATAGCTGTACCATTCATATTGATTGTCATACCAAGTGGTAAGACGAAAGATGCTACTTCTTCATTAACACCTAGTTCATTGACAGCTGTCTGTGTATTCAATGGTAAAGTAGATGCTGAAGATGAAGTTGAGAAACCAAAGAGTGCTACTTTAGCAATTTTCTTTACGAAAATCACTGGGTTAAGTTTTGTTGTCACGAAGATAAAGAGGCCGTAACCGAAAACTAAGAAAATAAGCAGTGCTACAACGGTTGTCAGTACATAAGCTAAAGCTGGTTTTAAGTGGTCTATACCGTAGATTGCAAAAGTTCTTGTGATAAGGACGAAGATTGCTAGTGGACCAAATTTTGTAATGACAAAACTTAAGAACACAGTAATGATTTTGTTAACTTCTTCAAAAACTTTCTTAAGAACAGTAATTTCATCCCCTAAGTGATGGATGCATAAGCCACATACAACTGCGATAAAGACGATGGCAAGTACTTTACCGTTGTCAGAGAAAGCTGTTGTTAAGTTGTTTGGAATGGCTTGTGTAATAACAAGGAGAGGATTGCTACCAGCTGCACCTGTTTGAGCAGCCATCTCACCGATGTTTACATTGAAGAAACCTAACTTATGGGCCACAAGACCAAATACGCCTGCAAGTACAAGTGAACAAAGTGATGTTGCTAAGAAGCCTAAAATTGTTTTGTAAGAAATACGGCCGAGTTTTTTTGTATCTGAAATGCGACACATAGCAAGGGTAATGGATGTAAAGACCATAGGAATGATGATGAGCTGAAGTGACTGAACAAAGAGTTGTCCAATAATATAGAAAATACCAAGTGCACTAGTGTGCTTCGTGATATCTTGGAAGAGTAAAAGGTTGATGGTTTCCCAAATGTTTTGGCTACCAGATGAAAGTAAGTATTCTCTTAAGAAAAGGAAAAATGTTCCTGCAAGTAAACCACAACCTAAGGCAATTGCCATTTGAAGTGGAAGTTTATTTTTTGATTGTTTGATTGATTTCATAATGTCCTCCTGGGTGATTTATGGTAGGACACCATAAAAAAAAGTCCTAATACCCCCCTAAGATATTAAGACTTCATACACGTTCCAATTGGGATGTATCATCCTTATTAGCCTCACGGGACTATCTTAAAGGTATCCTACTAGTGACTAAGTATACGGTAAATGTCGAATGGTGTCAATCGGTAAGAGAGAAAAAAGACAAGTTATTTCATTTTGGATTGATGAATAAAGTGTGATAAAATAATAAAAGTATAAATAATTAAAGGAGTGATTACATGAAAATAGTGGTACTTAACGGAAGTCCAAAAGGAAAAAATAGTGTTACATTGCAAACCGTTCATTATCTTGAGAAGCACTTTCCTACCGATACATTTGACATTTTTCATATAGGGCAACAAATACGTAGTTTTG
>JBOFIT010000259.1:0-1991 GCA_051650305.1 Cellulosilyticaceae bacterium | reverse complement strand
AGTATAGAGCCATATTGATTTACCAACTTCTTTTTTAACACGCTTGATAAAATCTAAAAGCGTTTGGTCTTGCTGTAATGGCTCACCACCTAAAATGCTAAGACCTACAATTTGGGGCGCTTTTAGATGTGCAATAAGTGCATCAGCATTGTCTTTTGTAAAGCGATCGCCATAGTGAAAATCTTGATACTCTTTATTAAAGCAATTTTTACAGTTTTGCGTGCAACCACTTACAAAAAGTGTTGCGCGTATCCCTGGCCCATTTGCTACATCGTATAACCTTATTTGTGCGTAATTTATAAAATCACCTTCTTAAATGTCTATAACTAAAAACTTTACAAAGTGGTTGATTGTTGTTCTTTCATAGATAACAACAATTCCATAATCATAAGTCCGTCTTCTTGTGATAAAGCTACTTTAGAATTGGTATCAAGTGTCATATCCATAGATAGGAGTTGATCATTGTATATGTTATCTACTTTCACGGGCAGTGGTATATCATTCTCTGAATTTGTTGGGATTTCTGGAGTATGATAGAGGTCAGTCCAGAAACCTGACTCTCGGTTATATATCCTGTGCAGATAAGACTCATTGTACGAGTCTATAAGCACATAGAAGTGACCACCAGTGATTTCTCTCACAGGTTCTAAAAGGCTGCACAGAGAAGAACAAAAATCATCTTGATTCATAAGTATAGCATAGTTATACATGTTCATATCCTCCTATAGAAATTCTATTACTTGCCAAATACAGTTGGCCCAATAGATATCTTTATTGTTATAATAATTATATGAAGTAGCATATATTCTCAAAGTAGTACTGCTTATCAATTCTGCACAGGCTGCAAATCTTTTAAGATAAGTGCCTTCGACTATTCCTGAAAATACTGGAGTATCTGCAATCACAAAAGCTTTTTGCATGTTCACAGGACTTATGGTTATAGTAGTATATCTATATCCATTTATACCAGAGTCGCCAGTGCATTCAGTACCATCAACAACTCCTCTTTGTACAGACTTAATCGCTCCAGAGTTCGCTAAATTCAAAGCTTCAACGCCTTTATCATAAGCAGTTTTTACCGCGCCAGCAGTAGCATATTTTGCGTTACTTGCATCATTTACGGCTGAAGTTGCGCCCCAATTATTGACATTGCCTAAGCCAACATCAGTATTGCCAAGTGTAACTGCACCTGTTCTACCAGCGACACTTGTAACAGGATGTGTAAGCCCTGTAATTTGACTAACTGAATGCGAATGACTACTAGCAGCATAAGGATGAGTATGGTTATCGGCTTTAGCTGCTAATTTTGCATCAACTTCATTTTCGGTATAATATATGTCATCATGTGTATGCCCTAAAGGCGACTTATTACTCGTATTAATGCTTATGGTATTAAGTTGTGTTTGAAGTCCTTCTACCATATCAATGCTTGTTTTAGGATATAAAATGTCGCCGTAGTTATTTGATTTGGGTCTTATTTCGGTTTTAATAATAGACATTTATTCACCTTCTTACGAGGCATTTAAACGAACCACTTCTTTTGCATAAGCTAAGACCTCTTGTTTGAAAAGTCCCCAGTTTGCATAAGCGCCAGCATCAAAAATACGTACTTTATAATGCTTAGCAATACGTAGTGCTTGCCCTGTGCCTCCCGATCCTTTTCCGTTAGGGGTATAACATACAACAAAAGCTGAAAGCATATCTAAATCTTGCCCCAGTATTTGACTTACGTTACGAGCATGCAGACGTTTTACGCTGTCTTTTAGACTGTCCCAATCAGGATGAAAAAAGGCTGCTATTTTAAAATGATTAGGCGTAATATCATATAATAGAGACTTCGATTTATTAAACCCTTTCCAGGGAATAAAAATGTCTTTTTTGCCATTCGATTTGTCGCAACCTAATTCACATGCTAAATCAGCGCCGTCAGCACCTCCTGAACGAAGTATAAAGTCTAACAAAGCTAATTCTTCAGCAATTTCTTCTAGTAA
>JBOFIT010000258.1:0-2805 GCA_051650305.1 Cellulosilyticaceae bacterium | reverse complement strand
GCAATACGCCCTGTCTTAATCTGATTCTCAAGGGTTCTTACGATATGTTCTTGTCCAACCACATCTTCAAAGATTCTTGGTCGATATTTTCTATAGAGTGCTAAATAACCCATTGCCTATCCCTTTCACTACTTTAAGTTTCGTCCTCTATATTATACCACAATTTAGTGAAATTGAACGGACACTAGCTTAACTTTTCGTATTCCGCTTCTTTAAAGCCTACTAATACTTGCGTATCCGTCACTAAAAGCGGACGCTTCACAAGCATCCCATCACTTGCTAAAAGCTCCAGCATTTCCTCTTCACTCATAGTTGGTAGTTTGTCTTTTAATTGCATCTCACGGTACAGAATACCAGATGTATTAAAAAACTTTTTGATTGGCAGACCACTTTTTTCTATCCATCCTTTTAGTTCTTCTTTTATTGGGTTTGCTTCTACGATATGACGCTCTTTAGCCCTTACACCTTTTTCTTTTAGGTATTTTAAAGCCTTCTTACATGTTGTACATTTTGGATAATGTATAAATAATGCTTCCACTTTGTTTCTCCTTTATAAATAAGAATAATTGTTATCTATTATAGCTTATTTTATGCAAAAAAAGAAGAGAACACCCTAAGGCTTCTCTTCTCTCACTTAAAACTCTTGTGATTGTGGTACAATCAGTGCCAATCCTATATAAAGTACAACACCAAGTCCACCAAATAAACTCATGATAAACCAAAGGATACGTACGTTGGTCGCTGGTAGATTAAAGTAATGTGCTAAACCTCCACATACGCCTGCAAGCATCACTTCTTGGCTTGATCTTTCTAATCCTTTATTCATTGTATTTCCTCCCAATCACTTCTTACTTTATTTTATTATCCTGACTTCATCTTATTACAGTTATGAGCTGTTTTCAACTGTTTTCCTTAGTTGATACCGAACTTATACCCTACGCCCCATACTGTAAATACATAGATAGGCTCTCTCGGATTATCTTCGATCTTCTCTCTAAGCTTTCTAATGTGTACCATGACGGTGTTATTGTTCTCGAAGTAGTCTTGACCCCACACTTTTTCATAGATAGCTTCTGTCTTAAAAGTGATACCTTTATTCACCCATAGGAGCTTTAATATGCCGTACTCGGTAGGTGTAAGTGGAATTTCTTCACCTCTTTTACAGACTTTCCCTTGCTCTAAGTCCATGCTCAGTTCATCTTCTATTAGAAGCGTATCCTTTTGCTTGCTAAAATCATTAAGCTTCGTCGCACGTCTTAGCTGCGCTTTCACCCTTGCTATAAGTTCTAAGGGATTGAAAGGCTTGGCAATATAATCATCTGCCCCTACTGAAAGTCCCATGATTTTGTCGATGTCTTCTACCTTTGCCGAAAGCATAATGATCGGGATATTGTGCTTTTTACGTATCTCCATACACGCATCGATGCCATTAACCTCTGGCATCATCACATCGAGTACGATAAGGTCTATATTTTCTTCTTCCACACACTTCATCGCTTGTAAGCCTGTATTGGCTAGAATGGTATGGTACCCTTCATTTCTTAGATAAATAGCCACTAGATCCCTGATTTCTTTTTCATCATCAACTACAAGAATTGTTTGTTTGTCCACTTGCTTCACCCCTGTCTTTTTTGTTCTCCTTCTATCATACTATATTTGCTTTAATTTGACATTAAAGCTGATACGATCGCCATCAAGTTGTGCCCAAATCTTACCGTCATGCATCTCGACAATGTTTTTTGCAATGGCAAGCCCAAGTCCACTACCACCTGTAGTACTATTGCGTGACGTATCTGTACGATAGAAACGATCAAAGAGTTTCGTGATATCCCCTTCCGGTATACTTGCACAGCGATTACGTACACTTGTGTACACATAGCCATTCTTAGCTTGGATAATCACTTGTATCACTTCATCTTCTTTACTATATTTAATGGCGTTTTCGAGCAAGTTCTCAAATACACGTGCCATCTTTAATATATCTACGTAGACACCTGACTCACCTGCGAGTGCATGGATATTCATACGAATATTCTTCTCTTCCGCTTGAGGTCTCAGTTCCTCTATGAGTTGGTTCATTAAAAGAGTCGAAGATATGTGCTCACGCTTTAAATCAATGACACGATTACTAAGCTTTGTGTATTCAAAAAGGTCTTCTATAAGTACCTTTAAGCGTTCTGACTTGCTGTATGCAATGTCTAAATAGCGCTTACATTCTTCTGCATCTTCATACTTGCCATCTTTCACAAGTCCCATATAGCCAATAATTGAAGTTAGTGGTGTACGAAGGTCATGTGCCACATTGGTCACAAGTTCATTTTTAGTACGCTCTGCCTGCATACGTTCTTCGATTTGTTTCTTGAGCTGCATTTCCATATAACTCATATCTCTACCAAGCTTAGCAAGCTCATCATCTCCACGTATCTCTACCACATAATCTAAGTTGCCTTTAGATATTTCTCCTAGGCACTCTGATAAGTATTCGATATAGCGGATTCTAGCTGCTGTTAGCTTAAAGACTAAGAATACAAAGCTGAGTATTCCTGCTAATATACCTAGTAATGCAGGGGTAGATGTATAAGATGTGTAGTACTCGCCTTCTAGCATCGTCTCATTATAGAGGTAGTGCACCTGTCCATTAAGTATCACCGGATACATACTTGTTTGCATCTCATCCCCATAGTGATTGGATATTGTAGATGAAGTATTCTTAATTGCTTGTACGATATCAATGGTCTTGATAATACCTTGATTGTATAGGACATTACCTTGTCCATCTAGTAGATAAGTCTTCGTCTCTCGAAC
>JBOFIT010000257.1:0-5168 GCA_051650305.1 Cellulosilyticaceae bacterium | reverse complement strand
AAGGTACATTACTTGCACACGTAGATGGCGGCGTTCCAAATATGGTTGTAAACATCCCACAATTAGATGCATTCAACTTAGGAAAGCTTATTTACTTCTTCGAAAAAGCATGTGGTATCAGCGGTTACTTATTAGCAGTAAATCCATTTGACCAGCCAGGTGTAGAAGCATACAAGAAAAATATGTTTGCACTTCTTGGTAAAGAAGGCTTTGAAGATTTAAGAGCTGAACTTTTAAAGAGAATTGAAAAATAAATGAGTAGTAAAAAGCGACTCCCAGTGAGTCGCTTTTTTGTGTGGAGAAAATGTTTATACACTGCGTGTTAACTCTCTTCATTCATAAGGTGGAGCTTGTCAAAGATGATAAAGAGGAGGCTGAGGCCCATAGCAACCATTGTCGCAAGTCCCATGCCCTTAAGTTCGAAGGTACCTAATGTGAGTTTCATATTGCTAAGACCTACCATAAAAGTAACGCCAGAAAGGATAAGATTTCGAGACTTGGAGAAATCTACTTTTTCTTCAATGAAGGTACGCAAGCCCGATACAGCAATACTACCGAAGAGAAGGAGACTGATTCCACCAATAACTGGAGTGGGAATGCTTCGAATAAGTGCAGATAAGGTGCCAGAAAAACCAAGAAGGATAGAAAGTAGGCCTGCACCTAAAATAACAGAGGTACTATAGACCTTTGTAAGTGCCATGACACCAATGTTTTCACCATATGTAGTAGTTGGTACAGAGCCCAAAAGGCCAGATAAAGTTGTGGAAATGCCATCACCTAGTAGGGAACGATGAAGTCCAGGATCCTTCGTTAAGTCCATGCCCACGATACTGCTGGTTACTTTGAGGTGACCAATATGTTCAGCAACAACGACAAAGGTTGCAGGGATAATCATTAAAGTAGCATCTAGGTTAAAATGTGCCAGATGAATTTGTGGGAGAGCGAGTATACTTGCGGTTGAAACTTCTGATAAACTAACAAGCCCCATGAAACATGCTGAAAGGTAGCCGATGATAACACCGATTAGAATAGGAATAATCTTTAAAAAACCTCTTAGGAGGACATTGGCAAGGATTACGGTAGCTAAAGTAATCATTGAAACAATAACCCAATCCAAATTCATTTTCTCGGGATTATTAGCGAGTCCTACTGCAAAACCTGCCATATCAGCAGCGGTAGGGGCAAGTTCTAAGCCGATAATCGTAACAATAGCCCCCATTGCTGCAGGAGGGAAGAGTTTATTGACCCAGCCAATACCTGTATAACCAATAATAAGAGCGATAGCTATGAACAAAAGACCAGAAATAACAAATCCACCTTGGACTTCCTGAAAAGTAAAGTTTTTGCCAAGCAATAATAATACAGGAGCTAAATAAGCAAAACTTGAACCTAAAAAGGCTGGAATTTTTCCTTTAGTAATGAAAGCATAGAGGAGTGTACCGATACCGTTAAAGAAGAGGACGGTAGCCGGATCTACTTGAAATAAAATAGGAACGAGAACGGAGGCGCCAAACATGGCGAAGAGGTGTTGGAGACTGAGCGGAAAAGCTTTACTAAAAGGCAACTTTTCTTCAACACCGATGACTTGAGAAAGAGAGGAAACGTTACTTTTGGACATAAGGGTATCTCCTTAATATAAAATTTTATTACTTAGAATAGATTAGTATAAACATATATAACATGCAATATGATGGAGAGGTATATAATTTTTGTGAATCAATATTAGAAAGAGCATAAATAGAACTTATAGGAGAAAGTGGATAAAATGTATTTTCAGGAGACATGACAGGTGCATAGTGATATGGTATACTCACTAGTAAATACGAGAGGAGTGGATAAGATGCTAGATGGACAAGCACGTCGTCAAGAGATGATTCGCATGCTTAAAGAAGCAACGAAACCTTTAAGTGGGGGTGGGTTAGGCAAAGCTTTTGGCATTAGTAGACAGGTCGTTGTACAAGATGTGGCGTTACTTCGTGCGGAAGGTTTTGATGTATTGGCTACAGCTAGAGGTTATATACTTAATCAAGAAGCGGGGCAGATGGCAAGTCGCGTATTTTTAGTGAAACATAAGTTGGAGCAGTTAGAAGATGAACTTCATACCATGGTAGACAATGGAGGCCGTGTAAGAAATGTCATCGTGAATCATGGGATATATGGTGATTTGACAGGAGATTTGATGCTGAAAAATCGTAGGGATGTTAAAAGCTTTGTGCAAAAGGTGAATACAATGAAGGCGGTACCACTGTCACTTCTGACTGATGGTGTGCATATGCATACGGTGGAGGCAACTACAGAAGAAGAGCTTGATCACATTGAAGAGGAACTACGCGAAAAAGGCTACTTGATTGATTGACAGGTGTCTTGACATATGATACGATAACCTCAATTATAAAATGTATTAAAGTTTAGAAATGAGGGGAAGTATATGGAAATAGCTGCTAAAAGACAGTATGAATGGGTGAGTAAGCTTGTGGATCGCTATCTTATTAAAGGGCTAGGTGGGATGGCATCAGGGTTATTCTGTACTTTGATTATCGGACTTATTTTAAAGCAAATAGGTGGATTTATAGGTGATACAACGATAGGGATGCTACTTATTCAGGTAGGCCAAATAGCTAGTGTGCTGACAGGAGTAGGTATAGCTATAGGGACAGCACATAGTCTAGGTGCACCTAAGCTTGTACTTTATGCAAGTGCTATTAATGGGATGATAGGTGCTTATGCAGTACAGCTTATGACAGGAAAGCTTATTCAAGAGGGCAGTATCTTACTCAGCGGGCCTGGAGATCCACTAAGTGCATTCTTAGCTACGGTAATTGGCTTGGAAGTAGGTATGCTAGTGGCAGGTAAAACCAAGTTAGACATACTGCTTACACCTGCTGTAACGATCTGTGCAGGAAGCTTAGTAGGAATCGTTATGGGGCCACCTATTGCATCATGCACGACTTTATTAGGTGAGACGATTCAATATGCTACTGAATTACAACCATTACTTATGGGCATCGTGATTTCTGTCTTGATGGGAATTTTCTTAACGTTACCTATTAGTTCGGCAGCTATTGGTTTGATATTAGGGTTATCAGGTATTGCAGCTGGGGCGGCAACAGCTGGATGTGCGGCACAGATGGTAGGCTTTGCAGTGATGAGTTATAGAGAGAATAAATTAAATGGCTTGCTTGCACAGGGATTAGGTACATCCATGTTGCAGATGCCAAATATTATACGTAATCCGAAGATTTGGATACCACCTATTGTAGCAAGTGCTATTACAGGGCCATTGGCAACGATGGTATTTAGACTAGAGAATGTAGCGGCAGGTTCAGGGATGGGGACAGCTGGGCTTGTAGGTCCACTCCTTACTTGGGAAACGATGAAAGGTGTGGCATCTCCTGTGATGGTAATGGGCGGGATTTTATTACTGCATTTTATCTTGCCAGCACTTATTACATGTGGTGTCGCACAGCTTTTACGAAAAAAGGGATGGATTAAAGAAGGTGACCTAACTTTAGAGTTATAACAACAAAAACGTAGCAGACATACTGCTACGTTTTTATTTGGGCGAATTTTACAACTGATTTTTAAATAATATGGTATAATAAAGTAAAATTCAGAAGAAAAAGGAGAGGCTATGTTAGAAGAATTAAAAGCAGAATTAAGACAGGGGAAAAAGACATACATATTCCAAGGCATTTCAATCCTAATTTTTGCATTGTTTTTAGGGTTTGGAGTGGAGATGCTTGCTGCATATGTACCACCTGTAGTACTCAATGGTAGTTTATTTTTATGGTTAGGCATAAACCTTGTGGTTATGAGTTGCTATGCTATTTATAGCTTTATAAAAATACTTTTAAAGGAAGAACAACTTATAAAGACACCTAGTAAAACCGTTCTTTATAAGGTACTTATGTTTTTGATATGTTTTTCAATAAGTGGCTTTATCTTTTTACAAACGACAGGAATGGCTATTCCCATTATTGCATTGGGTATTACATACCTTGTACTAGTAAGTGCAAGTAGTACAAGTCAATCAAAAAAAATCCTGATGGTAGCAGGACTCATGTGGTTTTGGGCGTTATTTATCATTCTGTACTTTACGGCACCGATTGTATGTATGGTACTGTATAACCTAATCAAAAGTACTTTAATAGTAGAAATGATTATTAATGTATTGCTTATAGCACTTAGTATCGTAATTTATATAGGGGTTATAAAGAAATTAACGGATCATTGTAATGCATAGCATCTAGCGTAAGCTAGATGCTATTTTTTTATAGTTCATCATTATTTTTATAGTATTTCCATAGTGTATAGCGAAGGCTAGAGGCAATGGCATCGGCCATATGCATAACCGTAGCAAGTCTGGTGTTTTGAAGGACTACCATATTCATGAGGCTACTGAAGTTAACGATGCCTGTGATGTGGAAGTCACCAATAGCAGGCAAATCTTTTTTGACACCAGCACCGGGTTTAATGCCACCAGATCCGATACGAATAGAGCCTACATTATCCATAGAACCCAGACAGGCGTCGATGGCTAATATAAGAGCAGAAGGGTGAAGCTCTTTGACAGAGGCAACGGTTTCCGCTAAGTTTTTCGCGTGGACAGGTGTATCTAGGGTGCCTAGAACAGTTACGTTTTTAAAATGCATATCAGAGAGCTTATAGCCGACTAGAGGGCCTAGGCTATCGCCAGTTGCTCGATCAGTACCAATACAGATGATAACTAGTTTGTGCTCGTGATGTGGTAGTAGTTGTGAAAAGTAGTCATATAAAGTATTGGTGAAAATATTAAAATGCTTAGGGTCATTGAGAGAAATATATACCGAGTCAATTTTGGTATCATAAGCTGTAGACATATTATCACCACTTTCAACGATTAGTATTTCCCAAAAAGAAATAAAATTATTTATGGTTTTTAAATAAATTATTCTATGCGCGTTTTTTGGTAGATAAAGTTTTTATCTGTAAAAATACCAAGATAAAAAAATAGACAAGCTCGACAAGAAAGATTAAAAACTGCATAGAAGATATAGTATGCTCTTGGATATGGATAAAAATGGAAGGAGCTATACAATGGGAAAAATAATTTATAATCCAAAAACAAAAGCTAAAAGTGAAGAAGAAGTAGAGGGTGTACAAGTTGTGAAAGAAGTAGAGAAAGGATG
>JBOFIT010000256.1:0-4037 GCA_051650305.1 Cellulosilyticaceae bacterium | reverse complement strand
CACGTTGCAAGTACATCCCACCCAGTGGATGTGTGGTGCCGAAGTCTTCTGGTCCGATATTGACCAAGACCGCACTATTGGCATTACGCCCGTTACGGCTATACTCACTCATCCCATTGGTTACTACCATCTCTTCTTCAGATGCCGACGCTACCACATAGCCGCCTGGGCACATACAGAAGGTGTAGACCGCACGGCCATTTTCACAATGGTGTACCAGCTTGTATTCTGCCGCCCCTAAGTACTCACTTCTAGTGGCATCACCGTACTGATCCGCATTCACCCATTCTTGTAGATGCTCGATACGCATCCCCATAGAGAATGGCTTTTGCTCAATGTCCACCGACTTGTCGTACAGCATCTCAAAAGTATCTCTGGCACTATGGCCTACTGCCAAGACGCATACTTCTGTCTCTAATCGCTCACTCCCATTTAGCTCCACGGCTTTAAGCACCCCATTCTCCGTTTCAAAGCCTGTGAGACACGTCTCAAAGCGGTACTCACCACCTAGTCGCTCGATTTCTTGGCGGATATGCTTCACCACTGTTTGCAGAATATCTGTACCTACATGTGGCTTGTTTTTATAAGTGATCTCATAAGGTGCACCAGCTGCTGCTAACTCTTGAAGCACCTTATGACAACGCACGTTTTTAATCTGAGTCGTTAACTTCCCGTCTGAGAAAGTACCTGCGCCACCTTCCCCAAACTGTACATTGGATTTCGGATTGAATGTGCCATCTTTCCAGAAAGCTTGTACATCTTCTACACGTGCTTCCACTGCCTTACCACGCTCGATGACCACTGGCTTATAGCCCATCTGTGCCAATATAAGTGCTGCAAACATACCGCAAGGGCCACTGCCTACAACCACTGGTCTATGACTTAGTTTTTCTTCGCCGGTTTGCACATAGGTATACGCTAACTTTGGCGTCTTTGTTGCACGCTTTTTATCCAGTAACATCTGGTCTTTGGTTGTCTCTAAATCTACTGTATATACCCATTTGATGGCGTCTTTTTTACGGGCATCAATGGCTTTTTTAAAGATGCGATAAGACTTGATGTCCTTCACATTGATTTTTAGTTTCTTTGCGATTTGTTCTGGTAATTTTTCTTCTTTTTCTTCTAGTTGCAATACAATTTCTTGTACACGAATCATGTTGTTTTTCTCCTTATCTTGCCGCTGCTTTCGCTGCTCTATAGCCTGTGGACCATGCCCACTGTAAATTATACCCGCCGCAGTCACCATCCACATCCAGTACTTCACCGGTCACATAAAGGTCTGGTGCTTTCATAGATGCCATGGTCGTAAGGTCGATCTCATCTAATGAGATACCACCTGCCGTCGCTTGGGCGAACTTAAAGCCTCTCGTACCTGTAATGTTAAATACTAGGCACTTCATACTTCTAGCCAGTCTGCCGATCATCTCATAATCTAAATTCTCACCAGGTGCTACTGGTGACCCGACCTCACTTTGCTTAATCACAGGAATGGCTACTTTTTTATGGAGCCAGCCCACGAATAATTCTTCGATTGTCTTACTTGGATTTCTACCGATACGCTCATAGAACTTGCCGATGAGGGTTTCTTCATCTAAGTTTGGGAATAAATCTAGGTGAACTTCGCAAGGTATCTTCTTCATACTTGCTTCTGCTGCTACCCTACTTAATTGGAAAATAGGTGGCCCCGATAAGCCGTCTTCTGTAAATAAGACTTCGCCTAACTCTTCACGTCTCACACGTCCTTGTGTTAACACACTTACTTTACCTTTCACACGAATCCCTTGCATCATCTTGCAGTACGGTGTAGGGGATGTCATGTGTACAAGGGTTGGATAAGTGTTATACGTATGATGTCCTAGTTTTTCCAGTAGCCCATACCCTACCTCATCACAGCCTAACTGTGGTGCTGCCTTACCACCTGTCGCCAGAATGATACGGTCAAAGGTCCAAGCATTGCCCTTATCGCTTTTCACGTGCCAACCTTCGTTGTACTTTAAAGAAGTGACACATTCATCCACACATACGGTCACTCCAAGCTGCTCTAATTCTAATCGCATCACATCCAGCACACTACTGGCTTGCTCTGATAGCGGATACACCTTGCCTTTCTCAATCAGTGGCTCGATTCCTAACGACTCAAAAAAAGCCAGTGTCTCATCGTAGTTGAAGCCTTCAATGACTTCATAAGGATTCTTCTTACTATGTGTATGAAAATGCTTAGGTTGAAGGTCTGTATGGGTCATATTACATCGCCCATTCCCTGTCACCAGTATTTTCTTGCCGATACGATTTTGTCTTTCTATAACGGTTACTTCCATGCCTTCTCTTGCTGCTACTATGGCTGCCATAAGACCAGAAGCACCACCGCCAATAATGCCTATTTTGTACATAATCTCATCCTCTCTTTGCCTTTATTGTATGAGGAATTTTATTTTTTGACAAGCAAAAGCTGGCTATCGCCAGCTTTTTACTCATTATAGTTTTGTAAAATTTGTTCGATATAGTAGGGTTGCTGCTGGAGTTCCAACTTCTGATTTAAAGTAATGGGCATCCCACTTCCTACGAAAAGCTGCAAATCTTGTGGTGTAAAGTAAGTCTCTGGTAGTTGTAAAGAAAGAAAACTCTGCTGTGGACCCTGTTCCAGTATCCCTAAGAAACCGTCTTGTACCACAAGAGCATAAGTAATAGGTGTCGTCTTCTCAGGCATCTGCTTTTGTAAGATGACTTCATAGGCATCAAACTGTACAATCTCATAATCCTTCATACGCTCTTTTAGCATACCTTCTGTAACACCTAGAAAAAGAGTAGCATCCATCTCACTTTCAGTAATGACCTTACGGTTCCCATCTACCATTTGTAAGCGCATCTTCGTAGTCGGTACGATCTTCATGTCCGTATCCACACTTTCCTTTATATCTTGAGAGGTACTCAAGGTCTCACGTGCTTGTACCACTTCTTCCTGAGCTATAGGTGTCTTCACACCTGTATAATAAAAATACGTATAACATACCGCAAGGGCTATAAAAAATAGAATACTGCCCCCTAATAATAGGGTAGTAAATTGTCGTTTTGTAAACACAAAAAGCCTCCTTAGTGGATAAAAATAAATAGATTACCTAGATTGTGTCCTTCTTTTTATTTTTTATACACTACGAGAGACTTTTACAAAGATTTATTTATCTTTTAGGAAGAAAAGCACCGAGCTTATGCCCTCCTGGAATATTTGCCAAATCTTTCTCACTAATGGTGCCTGTCACAACGCCTAGTACACCATAGATGACTACCGCTATACCGATGCTGACCATAAGCCATAAACTTACGGAAGGTTTCATGCCATATAAAAGCATGTAGATGCCTTTCGCTACTACGCCCATGATGATGGCGATCCCTACTGGCTTAATCACAAGGTCTAACCAATGGAATCTAGCACCCATGGTCTTGAGTAAATACCTTATGTTCAACCATGCATAAATCATGTAGCAAATGGTGGTGCTATGGATGACCCCATAGATATGCACCGATGGTATGCTAAGGAGCATCACGTTCAGTACGACTTTAATGCTACAGGCAATGACCGCATGAATGGTTGGAATCTGCTGCTTACCCATACCTTGCAAAATCCCTGCACTTAACTGCGCTAAGGTGATGAAGATAATGGCGATCCCACCATACGCTAAAAGCTCACCGCCATAAGGTTCTTTCGGAAGTAAAAACATAATGATTTCCTTACCAAATACCATAAGGCCTAAAGCAGATGGCGCTGCAAACAGCATCCCAATCTTAAAAATCATATGGGTTTTCTGACGCACATCTTTTTTATCGCCTTTTGCCATACTTGCTGCAATAGCAGGCGTCGCTGCCATCCCTAAAGTAAGGATTAAGCTTACAGGCAAATTAAGAATGGTCATATACTTTAAGGAAAAGATACCTGTCAAACTCTTGGAGATAAGTTCCGTGCTATGTAAAACCTCACTACTGACCGGTAGGCGTGCCATCTCACCGGCTACTCTTAGCTTTTCAATGGTCTGTGGTAAGAT
>JBOFIT010000255.1:0-2441 GCA_051650305.1 Cellulosilyticaceae bacterium | reverse complement strand
ACGCGTTACTCACCCGTCCGCCACTAACTTTGGGAGCAAGCTCCCTCAGTCCGTTCGACTTGCATGTGTTAAGCACGCCGCCAGCGTTCATCCTGAGCCAGGATCAAACTCTCGTTAAAAAGTTTGTCATCTGACAATATTTTTTGTGCTATTAGTTAGCACTGACTCATCACTTAAAGTGATATATGAATCGACTGGTCTATTGGTTGTTATTTTATTTTCAAAGTTCATTTTGTGTGCGTCATCTCCTGACGACTTTTATAATTATACTCTTTTTACGACATAAGTCAACACCTTTTTTAAAATTAATTTACTTTATTTTTCTCCTTCACCCCTACAATCAACTCTATCCCTTGGTATCACTCACTTTTACACCAAATCTTTTCTTCTTATTTTCTTTCTCTACTCGCGCAATCCTTCGATTTTATTGTAGATACGCTGTCTTTTTACTTCTTTTATGTAAAAGAGAAAGAGGTAGCCCCTATGGAGCGACCTCTTCTAGTTTCTCTTGTAACCCTTTAAATTGTCTTGTATTTGCTCCTACTATTTTATTGCCTCCTAGATGGGTCTTATAGAACTGATTGTCATAAGGATAGAACACTGCTTCTTTTGCTTCTTCATTAAGTAATGTGTATCTAAACGCTACTACCGTACTTTCTTTTTCTTCTATACTTTCATCTTTAAGTTCTGTATCTGCCTTAATACCTATGAGCGCTGCATACACATCTTTGAATCGTTCTTCTTCTACTTCTTTTCCATTTATAAAGTAAGTACACTTTATCTGTGTCTCTATCTCCGATGCATTAGCCTCTTCTTCTGTTTCTGTCTTTTCTACTTGTATTTCTTCTCTTTGTATGGCTAATTGATAGCTCTTGCCACCTATTTCTACTGCTACTTCACTTACTTCATCAATAGAAGGGATGCATACATACTTCTCACTTAACTCAAATACATCGAGTTTTGCTACAAGCTCTTCTATAAAAGTATCTTGCATCGTATATACTGCGGGTTCCCCTTCTATTATAAAGTAACGCGTTCCTTCTTTATAAGTATCGCCCCACTTATAAGTCTTCGTTTGATGCGTAGGCTTTTCATTTGTATCTAGCTCTGTATAATCTACTTCTATCATTAAGCTCGGTGTGTCTAGACCATACTGACTGATATCTACGGCATGATCTTCTATAAAGCCATCTACAGTTAACATCGGAAGTGCATTTATGACTTCACTATACTTGGCACCATCCATTAGGAGAGGCTCTGCATTAGGTGCAAGGAGCATGGCCTCGCCTTCTAACTTCATTCTGTAAGTCTCTATCCCCTCACCGCTGATTGTTAATGCTGTCAGTGTATCTTTTGGTATAGTCCCTACGGTCTTTTCTCTGTAATCTTCAAAATAAGGGGATGCATCTTGGAAGGTATAGTTATCTACTAGGTAAACCTTATTTGTATCTATTTGTCGCATCACATAGTAACTACCTTCATCAGGTGTCTTATTTCCTATAACAAGGGTTTCAACTTGATTGTCTTTTGTCGTGTATGTAAGGGTCATCATCGGCGCATTAAGCCCAAAGCTTTCCAAATCCCCATTTTCTATGGTTCGAGTTGCTGAGATATCCAGGATGCGCTCACTCATGGTATTGATGGTATCCTGTCTAAGTACTAGACCTTCACCACCCTCTAATTTCCATGTGTAGTAGGTCACACTTTCTTCTTCCTCTGTGGCTTCAGTCTTTTCCTCTACTGGCGTGAGCGTCACTTGATTTTCACCACTGGCTATAACGATGCTTTTCATAGCCTTTTCTTCGAATCCTATCACCTCATCCACTTGTTGTACTGCTATTTCTTCTTGTTCCTTTGGTGCATTCGTTGCTTGTAGTACCCCATACCCACCTACCAATACGACAAGTACGATGCTTAATCCTATCAATTGTTTCTTTTGCTTCATTAGAGATTTCTCCTTCTAAGCCATGTCACAACTCCTAGTACACCCGCTATAAGTGGTAGTCCTATAAGGGCAACGCCTGCAAATAGAAGTACTTGTGATCCTGTCATTGTCGATAGCACATAATTTGTCGGTGCTTTTGGTGGTATGGTGAGATTCTCTTCTTCTCCACTGAGCCAGTCTATACTATTCATCACAAAGCTCATATTACCCGTAGCTGCTGTATTTATTTGTGTGGTATCGAGTAACCCTGTATTTGCAATAGCAATGATTCGTGTCTCTACTTGCTCATTATTCCCATTCGTATGTGTCTCTGCAACACTATACGCCAGCGGAAGTGGCCCGCCTATGTCATTCACCTCTTTTTCAATACCATTTGTGCTCGTTATATCTTTTAACCATGAATCCTCTGAGGTGGTAAGTATCGGATGCATCACTAGAGAACTTCTTTTGTTCGTTGCTTCCTTTATACTAGATGCTAACGGCATTGCAATCGGCA
>JBOFIT010000254.1:0-23770 GCA_051650305.1 Cellulosilyticaceae bacterium | reverse complement strand
GATGCAAAGTTAGAAAATGAACAGCTCGTTATTCGTATTGTATGGAAAACGAATAAATAAAAAATGCACCTTTCATAGGTGCATTTTTTGATGGCATTATTCTTGATTGACAAGGATAGTGATTTCTTTTGCAGGTGTTTGAGGTGGAAGAGACATTGTCATAATTGGGCTATGCTCTACACGTACTTTTGTACCTACTGTTAAATCTTCGAAACGATATGCTCTCTTATTAATTTCATGGTGAATGAAAGTTTTGTCAGTATCTACATTAAGAATCACATAATTCGTATAAACATCTTCTTTACCAGCTGGAAGAAGTGTTACTTGCTTAGAGTCAGCATTTATTGCTTTGATAACTGCAGACTCAATAGTGATTGATTCTGGAAGAGCAGGTACTTCTACTTTATCTTCTTCAACAAGAGGAAACTCTTGGTTAGCTAAAATCACAATTTCAAAAGCAGCAGTTTGAGGTGGAAGAGAAGGTTGCATAATTGGTGAATGATTGATGCGAACTTCATAGCCAGCCACTAAATCTTGTGATGTAAGAGCGATTTTTAAAAGCTCATGACGTACCACTGTATCCTCACCTACATGAAGGATGATATAGTTTTCTCTTAAGTCTTCTAGACCTGCTGGTAAGATGGTTACACGGCCATTTTCAAGGTCTACTTCTTTGATGAGAGCCTTCTCGATCGTAATCGCTTCTGGAAGAGCTGGTACTTCATCTTTAATTTCTTTTGGTGTAGGAACGTTTGCGGTATTAACTGTAATCACTCCATTATCGTAGCTGATGTCTTTGCCAAGTGCTTCGCTTAATTCTCGGATAGAGATGTAAGTCGTATCATTGTAAGTAAGCGCAGTCACGTCTTCCATTACTTCTTTGCCGTCTAGGACATAAGTAAGTCCAGCGTTAAGGTATGCTTCTACCTTTTGAAGAAGTGGATTTGCAAAGATTGGTAAGCTAAGTGCAGCTACCATACCGCCTAAAACAATAAGTTTAAAATGTTTTCTAAGTTTCTGATTCATTGATGAAACCTCCTTGGGAAGTAATTTTAAACATTAGACTTATGAACTAATATTTAAGTTCCCACATAATGGACTTATTTTAATAAAAAATCATATTTTTTATATGAAGATTATTTGAGAGGTGACATAACGATATTTAGCTTTTTCTGATACTCTTTAATCATCATTTCTTCTTTAGCTGTCAAGATAGCAATAGAGGTACCTTCGCCTGTGCCACGAGCCGTACGTCCTGCACGATGGAGGTAATCAAAGGCATTGGTTGGTAAGTCCATATTGATTACGTGGGTGATTGATGGAATGTCTAGACCTCTAGCAGATAGGTCAGAAGACACAAGGATGTTAATCTTCCCAGACTTAAACTGAGTCATGACCGCTTCGCGTTGCTGTTTGTTTTGTTTGCTATAAAGACCACCAGCATTTTTCTTATGATATAAAAGTTTATCTACAATAATTTCAGCCTCATGAACGTTATTAACGAATACAAGTGCTTTTGGAGGATTCACTGTGTTAAGGACTTTACGAAGAAGCTCGAACTTCTTACGTTGTTCACCTACTACGTACTGATGTGTAATATGTGGATTAAGTGGAAGCGCATCAGACGTATTGAGGAAGACAGGGTCCTTCATAAAGCTTTGAGAAGTTGCTAAAGTTTCTTTTGTAATTGTAGCAGAGAAAAGCATGACTTGTGTATCGCGTTGGCAAGCTTTGATGATGTTTAGGATGGATTCACTTTGACTTTTGTCCAGTAAATTATCTGCTTCATCAATAATCAGTGTCTTGATTGTATGGGCAGTCAACTTTTTCTTTTTAATAAGTTCTAATACACGACCTGATGAGCCTACTACAATATGAGGCTTCTTTTTGAGGCGCTCCATTTGCTTTTCGATATTCATCCCACCCATGAGGACAGCAGTGGTAAGTGGTGTCTCACTATTAGCCGCGAGAAGTTTTATTTGGTCATTGATTTGAACCACAAGCTCATGAGTAGGTGCTAAGATGATGGCTTGTGTTTGTTTAAGTGTAGGATTAAGCTTTTGGAAAAGAGGTAGAAGATAAGCTAATGTCTTCCCACTACCTGTGTGTGCTTGTCCGATAGTGTCTTTACCTTCTAGAGCTGTTGGAATGACTAAGCTCTGGATAGGAAGAGGTGAGGTGATACCTTGTTTTTCTAAACCGCTAATAAGGGCTGGTTCTAATTGTAAAGCTTGAAATGTTGTTTCCATGAATATTCTCCTAAGGTTTTATAATCTATCGTTGATACAGTTACCTGTAAGTATAGACAAAAAGTTATTCGTCTAGTAGGTCTCCTAAACCATCAAAAAGGCTTGTGCTTGATGAAGGTGGTGCTAAAAAGGCTTGATTAAGCTGAGTGGATGAAAGGCTAGCCTCTAAAAGGTCATCTAAAGAAGTATAGGTAGGCGCACTGTACGCCTCAATAAATGCATCCATACTTGATTCGGAAGTGGGTACACCTAAATCATTGGCTAATCGTTCAAGAGATACTTCACTATCAAGTGAAAAAGGTGCTTCTGGGGAAGGGGCATCAGTCGTACTCCCAAGTAATTTATCTAAGCTAAGAGGAAGCCCATCTTCTTCAAAAGATAGCGTTAAATTTCCAAGGCGTCTTTTCTTTGCTGTCATTATGTAAGCTCCTTTATCGTTCTAAGTTGAAAATAAAATGTCACTTCATTATGATAAGGCAAAGTGCAAAAAAAGGCAAAGGAATTAGCCCTTTGCCTTTAAGGAAAGACTATTTTGTTTTTCTGTCGTAATTCCAATAAAGAAGGAGTGCGACGATGGCAAAGAAGAGTGGTCCACCGCCAGAAAGCCATGTGTCGACCCAGTTACCTTTGGCAATACCAGGCTCAATAATAGTAAATATATTTGCAAAACCTACAGTTAGTGTTACGATAATAGATGCGACAACTGCAAAGGTATTACTTTTGTAAATAGCAAAAGGTTTTTGAATACTTGTATTGCGTTTGAAAAATGGGAAAGCAATAGATAAAAACATATAAGGAATCGTCATGGCTACAGTCGTCATAATGACTAGTTTATTGAAGAAGGCTGTAGCGTTATCACCACCAAATGATACAAGGATGATAAAGACAATAACGATAATAGCTTGAACGCGCATAGCGTAGACTGGCATACCGTTTTTAAGTTCTGTAAATTTCTTTGGCCAAAGTTTTTTAGGAGTCCCTTCAATGAGCTGCTTAAGTGGTGCGTAAACAAGTGTAAAGAAGGCACCAGATAAAGCTAAGAACATAGAAAGACCTACAAAGCGAGCAATCCATAAACCAATGGTAAGGGAGACTGCTTCAGTAAGGCCAAAAGATTGTCCCAGTATAAAACCTAAGTTTTGCATGATGACATAGGTAACGTTGGCTGTATTGACACCAGGATCTGAAAGAAAACCAGCCCAGTTAATAAATGTACCAATCATAAAGATACCTACGGCATAACCGATAGAAATAACGAGAGCTGCAAGGGTCACACCTTTAGGAAATGTTTTTTCAGCGTTTTCTGTCTGGTCTACAAGCCCACCTACCGCTTCAATACCACCAAATGCGAAGATTGCAAAGGTAAGGAATGAAAGCATGGATAAGGTAGAAGCATAATCAGGATTAGGTGACGTTGTAAAAGCACGAACGATATCAGCTACTGGTTCAGCGAAGTGGCCTTTGTTAAGTGCAAGTACGAGAATACCACCTACTAGAAGGAGCACATTGAGTGCCATAACAGCGATACCACCCACAGAAGTTACCTTCTGGATTTTATCGATACCTTTCGTGGAAACAAAAGTTACAAGGATTACCCAGATGACTGCGAGCACACCTAAACATTGGGTACTATTAAGACCAGCAAAAGCTAGTTCGCCTGTACGGTCATAACCAAAGATGGCGTTAGAGAATGGTATCCAAAGTGTAGAAGATACATTAACTTGCCATACAAGATAAGAAGCATACCACATAAAAGTACCGACGAAAGCAAAGCGAGGCCCTACGGATTTTTCCATCCAAGAGTAAATACCACCCTTTTCCTGCTTGAAAGCTGCACCATATTCTGCCATCATAAAGGCATAAGGTAAGAAAAAGGCAAGGGCACCAAAGATATACCAAGGAATTGCAGAGTAGCCCATAAAGAAAAAGGCTCTTGGCATATTGGCAAAACCATAGACTGATGTGAAAATCATCAAGACTAGGGATGCGAGGGTTAATTTTTTAGTTCCATTATTTGACATAATATTCCTCCAACAAACAATAAATAATGTCTATATAGCATTAGAATGTGCCAAAATTAAAAAAACATACTTTATAATACACAAACTCTTTAACTAAAGAGTAAAAAGAAAGGGTAAAAAGAAATGACAATACAAAATACAACACAAGCTTTAGAAACAAAAAAAGCAATACTTGATCGTATCGCAGAGGTAAAACAAGAAGAAAAAAACGGAGCATCTTTCGAACATTTAGAAGCACAGTATGAAGTGATCATCCAAGCAATCGAAACGATGAAAGGAAAGGTAAAACCAAATACCATCGCGTACTTACGTACCCAATTAAAAAATACACTAGGAAAATACGAACCATATATAGAAGAAAAGACAGACCATTTTATTGAGTTCTTTAAAGAAGCATACCCAGACGGCAAACGTCGTAAAGATTATACAGTAGTACTCATTGATAAAAATAAAATTACAGTAGATCAAATCCTTCAGACTTTAAAGTATATCAATGGTTATTGTTTGAAAAATCGTATTTCCTATGAAGTGAAGAAGGATATCTTCCCAATGATTGAAAAAGTGGCAAAGACAGATAGCCTCAGACATATTAATCAAGTAAGAAGTATGGAAGGCATCAGAAAAGCACTCAAAATAAAAATCATTAGTACACCACAAGGTCATAAAGTAGTAAAAATCTAACCTATTGATAAGTAAACGAGAAATATGATATGATGCATTCAACTTAATTTAATAAAAGCGGGGGGATTCCTATGACAATTAATGAATCAGCAAAATTGGCTAGGCAAGCATCTATAAAGCTTGCAGCAATAGAAGGTGACAAGAAAAATAAAGCACTTCAGCATATAGCACTTAAGCTTGAAGAAAATAGTGCACGCATTAAAGAAGCTAATGCGAAAGATATGAAACGTGCAGAAGAAGAGGCATTAGGTACACCGCTTCTCAAACGCCTGAAGTTTGATGATGGGAAAATAAAAGAAGTGGCAGCGGGCATTACAAGTCTTATGGAACTTGAAGAACCAGTAGGTAAAGTGCAGCTTCAGACAGAATTAGATGAAGGCTTACTCCTTACACGTGTAGCGACACCAATCGGTGTCATTGGTGTCATCTTTGAATCAAGGCCAGATGCACTTGTACAAATATCAACCTTATGCTTAAAGAGTGGCAATGCAGTGCTTTTAAAAGGCGGAAGCGAAGCGAAAGAAACGAACCGTGCACTTTATGAAGTCATTCGTGAGGCAAGTTACGAAATGGATATGCCAGAGGGATGGATTACCCTTGTGGAATCGAGAGATGAAGTAAGCGAAATGCTTAAAATGAATAAAGAAATCGATCTTCTGATTCCTAGAGGCTCTAACGAATTTGTAAGTTACATTATGAAAAACTCTGATATACCTGTTATGGGGCATGCAGATGGTATTTGCCATAGCTATGTGGATGAAAGTGCAGATATTGCCATCGGCGTAAAGGTCGTTACAGATTCGAAAGCGCAGTACGTATCAGTATGTAATGCACTAGAGACACTTCTTGTACATGAGAAAATAGCCGAGGCATTCTTACCAGAACTTAAAGAAAGTTTGGATGCAAAAGGTGTAGAAATACGTGGATGTGATAAGGTAAGTACAATCATTGCTTGTGAAAAGGCAACAGAAGAAGATTGGAAGACAGAGTACTTAGACTATATCTTATCAATCAAAATAGTAAGTAGTATCGATGAAGCCATCGAGCACATCAATGCTTACGGTTCAGGCCATACAGATAGCATTGTGGCGACAAATCCAGAAGCTATAGAAAAATTCATGAATCTTGTGGATTCAGGGAATGTATCATGTAATGTGTCTACACGCTTTAGCGATGGTTTTAGATACGGCTTTGGTGCAGAAGTCGGTGTAAGTACATCGAAGATTCATGCCAGAGGACCAGTAGGACTTGAAGGGCTTCTTATTTATAAATATAAGTTAGTAGGTAATGGACATATTGTAGATGATTATGCCACAGGTAAACGTGCGTTTACACACCGCAAAATAAAATAACAAAAAAAAGAAATCATTTCATTAGAAAATGGTTTCTTTTTTTGTCTATAAAAGATTGAAGCAGTGAAAAAATGGAAATAATTACAAGAAAAGAATGAAAATGTGCAAAATACAATGTAAATTATCTGAATCTATGATATAATTCTAAATAAGCTAAAAAGGGGTGTTTGCTCATTGTGAAAAAGTATAAAATTAAGCCATATCAGAGCTACTATCGCTACAAACAAAAGAAGTTAGCTTTTATACGACTATTTATTGTCGCTGTTATCCTAACAGGCATTATCTTTATTATATGGAAGCAACAAAGCGAAGTTACAGGAGCAGGATTTAAGTGGAATGACTTATTACCAACACAAACTGAAAAGGTAGAGCCAGTGTACTTTAAGCAAGAGGAAACACTTTATAATGTGCATAATATCCCTCCTAAAGTTAAGGCGGTTTATTTGCCAGCAGGATACATGAGTAAATTAGACGAAGTGGTACGCATTGCCAATGAAACGGAGGTCAATGCCGTTGTCGTAGATATCAAAGATGATTTTGGTTACTTAACGTTTAAGACAGATACACCTGCATTACAGCATATGGTAAAGGAAAAGCCTCCTATTGCAGAGATTGATAGTGTAGTAGCAAAGCTTTATGAAAACAACATCTATCCTATTGCGCGAATCGTAACATTCAAAGATAAAGTGATGGCAAAGAAACAGCCAGATAGAATGGTAAAGAAAAAAGATGGCACGATTTTTACCACACCAAAGGGAGAGACTTGGCTTGACCCTTATAATAAAGAAAACTGGGATTATATTCTGGAGGTATGCCAAGAAGCTGTGGATTTAGGCTTTAGAGAGATACAGTTTGACTATGTGCGATTCCATGAGTCTATGGATAATGAGGTATGTGATTTTCCAGAAGACCAATCAAAAGTAGAGATTATAACTGAATTTATAGATTATGTATATGAACGCTTGCATGCAGAAGGTGTCGTGGTTTCGGCAGACGTTTTTGGGACAATTATTACGAGTAAAATTGACGCCGAAATAGTAGGACAAGATTACAAGGAGCTTCTTAAGCGGGTGGATTACATCTGTCCAATGATTTATCCATCACACTATGGACCAGGATCATTTGGGGTGCCATATCCCGACATGGATCCCTATGCTATTGTATTGGCAGCGATGCAGTATTCCAATAGCATTATGAAAGAAATACCTAGAGAAGAGAGAAAAGCAACGGTTAGACCGTGGTTACAGGATTTCACAGCAACTTGGGTGAATCCACATCAAGTATATGGAGGGCAGCAAGTAAAAGAACAGATCGATGCATCTTATGATGCCCTTATTGATGAATGGATTTTGTGGAATGCGGTAGGTAGATATAGTGAAGAAGGGTTGGCAAAAGAGTAGGGGGAGTAAGAATGGTTGATGAAAACAAAGTAATGCTTATGAGCCGATTAGCAGTATTAGAGAAGCATTCAATTAAAGAAGACCTCAAGATCACAAGCTATTATCCTGAGGATTATATTTATATGAACAATGTCAAGACGAGATTAAGTATACTTGTAGTCATGATAGGATTGATAGGTGTACAACTTTTGCTTAAGCTTGAAAAGGGAATTTATATTCCCACTAATGGCAGTGAGCTTTTAAGTTATTATATTGTTCCCTATGGAAGTGTCATTATAGGGGTACTGATTTTTTACTCATGGCTTTCTACATGTGTTTATAAGAAACGTTATAAAGAAGCAGAGGCTAGGGTTACACGGTATAAAGAGTTATTAGAGCAACTCGATGAATGGGAAGAAGGGGCGTTACAAGAAAGGTGGGGGAATAATGGGAAACGAAGCACTTATTCTATTAAGGACAAAAAGCATTAAGTTTTTCAAAACTTATGAAAAGTGGTTAATAGGTGTAGCTAAGTATTTAGGGGTAGTCTTAGTCTTAGCACTTATTAATCAACGTATAGGATACATGGAACCTTTAACGAGAAGTTATGTAGTGATAGGCATAGCAGCTCTCAGTATGTTTTTATCAAGTCAGAGCATTCAGCTTATTATAATGGGTATTGTTGCAGCACATCTTATGGTGTTTAATCTCGTTATTGGCATGAGTACATTTGTAGCTTTTGCCATACTTTATATAGCTTTTATACGGCTGTATCCAAAAGAGAGTATACTGATTATAGGAACGATGCTAGCTTTTATATGTAAGTGTGAGTATATACTCTTATTTATAGGAGCAGCATTGGGTACATATGCATGTGGTATTGCTATAGGGATAGGTGTTATAGGAAGTTATTGTAGCCAGGCAGTACAAGTGGTGGTACAAAGTACAGATGGAAGCAAGAATTTGTTGGCGATGGGGCAGCAGTTCGCAGAGACACTGATAGGAAAGTGCCTTACGAATCCTAATATGCTAGGTACTTTGGTTATTTTCCTTATCGTATTTACAGGGATATATTGGATTAAAAAGCAATCAGTTGACTATGCGCCCTATATTGCACTCACTATAGGTGTTGTGATGAGTTTATTAGGGTTTGGATTAGGCGTCATCTTCTTAAAAATGCAAGTGCAGCTAGGACAACAGGCAATTATGACTTGTATAGGTGGTGTCATTACAGCAATTGTGCTTGTGATGTATAAGCCATTAGATTATTCGCGCGCAGAAGTCGTTCAGTTTGAAGATGAAGAAAACGTCTATTACGTCAAAATTGTACCGAAGTTTTGTATGCATTTAGAACCTAAAAAAGTAGAGCAAATTTATACGACCAATAAGGGTGAACAAAAAGAGATGCTTTAAGTATCTCTTTTTAGATTTAGGCTTTATTTTGCATTTAATCATGATATAATAAGTAATAAATATATGGTAAAGGGGCTGCAATTTTTGGAAGCAATTCAAGAAGCACTTGGGAAAATATCATTTTTGAGTATCCCACGTATAGAGATCCGGGATATTATTGATATATTAGTAGTAGCTTTTTTGATTTATAAGCTACTTATTTGGATTAAGGATACAAGGACATGGGCACTGCTAAAGGGAGTGGTCATCGTTATTGTAAGTGCGGTAGTAGCATATGTATTTCGCTTACATACCGTATGGTGGATTATTTCAAATGCAATTACATTGGGAACCATTGCAGTGCTTGTGCTTTTCCAACCGGAATTAAGACGAGCACTTGAACAGATTGGTCGAGGAAAGTTCTTGGGAGCTATACTGAGTAGTGATGAAGGTAAGGAGATAGGCATTAATGACGAGACCATTGAGGCCATTGTAAAAGCGTGTGTACAGATGTCGAAGGTAAAGACAGGGGCACTTATGGTTTTGGAGAGGGATACAAAGCTTGGGGATGTGGAGCGAACAGGTATTCCGATTGATGCCATGGTGAGTAGTCAATTACTTGTAAATATTTTTGAGAAAAATACGCCATTACATGATGGAGCAGTCATTATCACGAACAATCGTATTTCAGCAGCGACTTGCTTTTTACCTTTAAGTGATAGCTTAGAGATCAGTAAAGAACTAGGCACGAGACATCGTGCGGCTATAGGGGTTTCGGAAGCTACTGATGCAATCGTTGTTGTTGTATCAGAGGAGACGGGGGCTATTTCCTTTGTAAACAATGGTAAGATTAAGCGAGGTATCGATGCAGAGACGCTACGTCGTATTTTAACAGCTATTAAATCCCGCAAAAAACACGAAAGGAAAATAGCGCTATGGAAAGGAAAACAAAAAAATGAATAAGTTTTTTTCAAATAATCTTCCATGGAAAATAGTATCTTTGCTTTTAGCAACGATGCTATGGGTATTTGTTATCAATACGCAGAATCCTATTTTGCCTAAAGAGATACGGGTAAGTAACATTAATATCCGAGGGATTAATGAACTTGAAGCAAAAGGATTTGCTTTACAAAACGAAGAAGAACTTCGTAATTTACAGGTAAAGGTCACGATAAGAGGACCTAGACTAGAAATGGATAAAATCTTAAACGATGAAAAAAATCTAGACGTACGCATCGATTTAACACCTTATGCGAATATGCTTACAAGTGACGATGCTGAATCTATAGAAAAACCAGTGAATCTAATCGTTAATCATAATCTAGAAGGCATTAAGATAGAAGAAGTAAAGCCAGAAACCGTAAGTGTCATCTTTGAAAAAGAAGAGACACAAGAGATTACGATCTATCCGAAAATCCAAGGGGGTAACAATAGTGAATACATGGCACTTGAGCCTGTACTCAACCCTAGAACTGTAAAGATTAGTGGACCTAAGAGCGCGGTTAAAAGTGTGAGACGTGCAGTGGTAGATATTAACGTTGACAAGTTTTCACAGGATGCGATTAGCGATACAGTACCTATAAGGCTGCTGGATGAAAAGGGCGAAGAGGTGACGGGTGTCAAGAAATCACCCGAGCAGATACAGATAACATTACCTATAGGTAAAAAGAAAAAAGTGCCTGTAGAAGAGCAGTTTAAAGGGACGTTGCCACCGGGATATATCAAGACCAATACTCTAGTAACACCTAAAGAAGTAACCATTGTAGGAGATCCTAAAGTGATTGATGGTATTGACTCTATTAAGTTAGAAGCCATTTCCCTTGATAATATGATTCAAAGTAGTACCTTCAATGTGAACTTATTATTGCCGGATAATGTAACACCTATCGATAAAATAGAAGGAAAAGCTGTCGTTACGGTAGAAATCCAAAAGGAAAGCTTTTATGAATACGGCATCAATACGAAGGATTTGCTCGTGCAGTACACAGGACTCCCAAGCACTTATGAAGTGGAGATTGTCGAAGGAGAAATCATCCTTGTACTAAGTGGCACAGCAGAAAACTTACTGGGAATCACAGGGAAAAATGTAGAAGCGTTTATTGACCTTACAACGCTTGGAGAATTAAGCAATGGAACGTATAGTGCACCTATCACTTTCAAGATACCAGAGAATCTAAAAGTGCTTAGTGCACCAGCAACGGTACAAGTAAACATCCGTTCTACAGAGGATGTATTTAATCCTGACGAAGTACCAGAAGAAGATAATACGAATGAGTAAAGAGCCTGCTATGCAGGCTCTTTTTGATGGGGTAATAAAAGAAAGAGGAAAATAAAGACAAGTATAACAAATATTTTAAATGCATGAAAAGGTTGTAACTCTCGTAGAATAATATTATAATGGGAAAATAAAGCCAAAAAAGTCACAAAATAACCAAAAAAATAATATATAGGATGTGAAATATAATGGGAAAATTATTTGGTACAGATGGTGTACGTGGAGTTGCAAATAGTGAATTAACAGGACAGTTAGCTTTCCACTTAGGGCAAGCAGGGGCATATGTATTAACTAAAGAAACAAAGAAGCAACCTAAAATCTTAGTTGCTAGAGATACAAGAATATCAGGCACAATGCTTGAATCAGCACTTGTTGCGGGGATTTGTTCAGTAGGTGCAAAGGCAATTTGTATAGGTGTAGTACCTACACCAACAGTAGCATACCTTACAAAGGAATTAGGGGCAGATGCAGGAGTTATGATCTCAGCATCACACAATCCATTAGAGTTTAACGGGATTAAGTTCTTCAATAATGAAGGCTATAAGTTAAGAGATGAACTTGAAGAAGAAATCGAAAATATCATCGTATCACGTCCAGACAGCATTCCTTTACCAACAGGTGAAGAGATTGGTACATGGACAAATGAGCATAATGTCATTGAAAAGTATATGGACTATGTATGCAATACGATTCCTGGAGATTTAAAAGGCTTAAAAGTTCTTGTAGACTGTGCAAATGGAGCAGCATCAGAGCTAGCACCAATTGTACTTGAGCGTCTAGGTGCAGAAGTTGAAGTCATCCACAATAAACCAAATGGTGTCAATATCAACAAATTATGTGGTTCAACACATATGGATGATTTAAGCCGTCAAGTTGTAGGCCGTGGTATGCAAGTAGGAATCGCTTTTGATGGTGATGCAGATAGATGTCTAGCGATGGATGAGCTAGGTGAGATGGTAGATGGTGACCAAATCATGAGTATCGTAGGATATGATATGAAGCAAGATGGTCGTTTAAAAGACGATACAGTTGTTGCTACTGTCATGAGTAACTTAGGTCTTACTGTTATGGCAAAAGAAAAAGGCATTAATCTTGCGCACACACGTGTAGGTGACCGTTATGTATTAGAAAAGATGCTTAAGTATGGCTACAATCTAGGTGGCGAACAATCAGGGCATGTTATCTTCTTAGATTACAACACAACAGGAGATGGTTTAATTACAGCTATTCAACTCCTTTATGTTATGAAGAAGACAGGGAAGTCTTTAAGTGAACTCAAATCAATCATGAAGATATTCCCACAAGTACTTGTAAATGCTCATGTTAAGAATGAAAACAAACATGCGTATTTAGAAGACTTAGAAATCCAACAAGCAATCAGTGCTTTAGAAGCTATGTTCAAAGGTGAAGGGCGTGTGCTTATCCGTCCATCTGGTACAGAACCACTTGTTCGTGTCATGATTGAAGGCAGAGATAAAGAAGTGATGCAAAAAGAAGCAGAGCAGTTAGCAAAACTACTTGAAGATAGATTAAACTAAAAGACTTAGATTTCTAAGTCTTTTTTTGTGGTTTTTTCACTTCAACTATTTAACTATTTAGATAATAATGGTAATATTATTGTAATAGAGAAAATTAAAATGGTGAGAAAATATGAAGATAAAATGGCGAGTAATAATAGGGCTCTGTATTGCAGTAGGGCTACTTCTCTTTATAACTAAAGAAGATGAGGTAGCAACAGTAGATATGATTGTAAGTACTGATTTGATTCAGGATAGTTATTACTACAAATATGAGAAAAAATGTCTAGCGTTTTTAAAGAGGAATTATCTACTGTCGGAAGGTGGATTAGGAAGAGCAGAGGAGAGTAATACAGTTGTAACGAATCAACAATTACTTTATATGATGTATCTATTAGAGAAGAATGAACAAGACGCATTCGAACAAAATATGGAATATATTAAGACAAATCTTATTACGCAAGATGGCATCATAGGCATAGGACGTAAGGAAGAACTCATCCATAAATATGCCACCTATGATCAAATGCAATTTTTTAAACTTGTGTGCAAGGCGTACGTCAAATGGAACGATGAGAAATATAAAAATATGGGTATAGTTATTGAGAAACATCTGTATGATGAGTATGTAAAAACAGGTAAACTATATGCATATTATCAAAAAACAGGCAATCATGAGATTGATACATATATGCCACTTTATTTTCTAGACTTAAGTGCACTACGTCTTTTAGGAGAGGAAAAGAAGGAATGGCTAGACGTTTATAATGAAAGTAAGCAAATGATTCAGCAAAGTTATATAGGAAGTAATTTTCCGTTCTATCATACAGAGTATGATTGGGAGGAGATGAAATACAATCAGAACAATAGAGCAAATATGGTAGATACCATGCGTATCGTGCTCAATATGGCGCAAGTGCGACAGCATAATCCTCAGACGATTTTATGGCTGAAAGAGAAGTTAAAAAAAGGGCCAATCTATGAGGAGTATGATAAAAACACAGGCTTGGCTACCGAAAGTAAAGAAAATGTGGGGGTATATGCACTGGTTGCACAAGTAGGAAAAGTAATAGGGGATATTGAACTTTACACGCTAGCGATAGAGCATATGCTAAGTTTACAAATTAAAGATGAAAACAGTATTTATGAAGGGGGCTTTAGGGCCTACGACGAAGCAGAGATTGATCTTTATGAAAATCTAAATGCACTCATCGCATTTTAACAATAGGGAGAAGGGGAGGTGGATGAAAGTATGAGAAAAATAAGATGGATGGTACTGATGGTCTTTATGATATTGGTTGGAACGAGCGTTTCTTATCTGACGACTCAACTTGTACAAAATACTGTTATGGACCAGACGGAGCGGATTACCAACTTATTGGAGAAAGAGTTGGAAAAAGTATTTGAGATGTTGGCTACTATTGCTTATGTAGAGGAACTAGATACTACCATAAGTACAACAGAAGTAGAAATACAAGGAAAAATAGATGCCATCAATAGTAAGGTAGGGCAGCAAGGCCTCAAGAAAGTAGGCGTTGTTAATACAGAAGGTAAGTCGTTCGAAGGCAAAGGTGAGACTAAGGATATGAGTGGGAAGTCTTTCTTTTACCGAGCGATTAAAGGGGAAAGTATCGTTGTAGCTGATGAGAGTGAAACCATTTTCGCACAGCCTTTTTATGTGGATGGAAAGACACAAGGTGTTATTTATGGTGTATATGATAAAGCGTATATGGAAGAAGTTTTAGTACGCTTAATCTATGAACCTAGTACCACAGAGATGTTACTAGATGGAAATGAGTGTGTTGTTCTGCAAAATGACCAATATGCCATTCAAACCGACTATACCGCTAAGAAGCATTTGATAGATGAGATTAATAAGAATAAACAGCGTCAAGGTGTGACTATGCAGCTCAATGGACAATCTGTATTAGTAACCTACGAACCACTCGCACACACAGAACTCATTTTTGTACGCATCTTACCAGTACATTTTGTGTTTGGTCAGGCGTATGTGGCACTAGGTATTATGTGGCTTGCATTAGGCGTGGTGATTGGTATTTTAATCAAAAAATCTATAGAAGAACATAAGGCACATTTGAAAAAACTTGAGCAATTAGAAAAATCCCAAAATATCATGGTGCTAAAAACAGATGATAAAGGAAAGATCGTTTATAGCAATCAGTACATGAGAGAAAGACTAGGGTATAAAAAAGAAGAGCTTAAATATAAGAGTATCTTTGATATATTACTTATTAATGATCATAGTAAAATTAAACAGATACTTAGTAACCCGAGGGAACGAGAAAGTAAGAATAGCATTGACCTTAACTTTATTACCAGAGAATACAAAAAGATTTATACGATTTGTACGATTAGATGGGATATGAGTACCCCTGTTGTTCAGATGGAGATTTCAGCTATCGATATCGCTCAGTATTATTTATCTGACAAAGGAAATGAAGAGATCAATAGCTTATATCAAGAACTTGCAAGTTCAGAAGAGGAAGTACAACGACGCTTTGAAGAACTATGTGAAAAACAAGAAGAGCTCCAGATAAGTGAGGCCAGATACAGCCTTGTAGTAGATACGGCAAGTATGGGGATATGGGACTACGATGCGAAGCAAGACCAAGTGTTTGTATCGCCAAAGTTAAAGGAGATTTTAGGTGTAGATACACTGGACTATGATTTTGCTAACTTAAAGGAACGTATGCATCCCGATGATTATAGAATCATTCAAAAGGCAAATATGCTTTGTCTAGATGGGAAAAGAGATAGCTATGAGGTAGAATGCCGCGTGAAGCAAGAAGACGGCAGCTACTTCTGGATTTACATTATAAGCAAATGGTTACGTAACGATCAAGATGAGATTACACGTGTGGCAGGGTCCATTACGGATATCACCTCTAAGAAAAAGCATGAAGAAAAAGTCAAATACATCGCTTACTACGATGACCTCACTGGCATGACGAATAAAAACTACTTAAAAGAAATATTTGTAAAAAATGCGAAGGCAAACAAGAAATGTGCGATTATCCATCTGGATATTGATAACTTTAAGTTTATCAATGACTCTTTTGGTCATGAATATGGTGACTTAACTTTAGTAGAAATCGCTGCACGACTTAATGCCTTAAGTAATGAAGATATTAAGATTTCTAGGATTGGGGCAGATGAATTTGTGGTACTCCTCTTAGATACAGAGACGCAGCCACAAATTAAAGTGTTTATGGATCAACTAGGTATGATCTTCAAAGAAACCTTTATGGTAAAAGACATTAGGTTTGGCTTATCTTTCAGTGCGGGGATTGCACTTTACCCACAGGATGGCAATAATTTTGAGGAAATGATGACAAGTGCAGATGCTGCCATGCATAAGGCAAAAGAGCAAGGTAAACGCAAGTCTGTATTTTTTGATCATAAATTCAAAGAAGTATTCCTAGAAAAAATTCATATGGAAAATGACTTGAGACGTGCCATTAAAAATGATGAATTCGTACTTTTTTATCAAGCACAAACCCAAGTAGCTACAGGTGTGGTCAAAGGATTCGAGGCACTTATCAGATGGATGAAACCTGATGGGACGATGATACCACCCTTTAAGTTTATAGGAGTGGCGGAAGAGACTGGACTTATGGTGCCCATAGGTGCATGGGTTATCAAGGAAGCGTGTCTATTTATCAATCGCTTGAAAGAAGCAGGCTATGGGCATTTATATGTAGCAGTGAATATATCGGTAGTTCAGCTTACACAGGAAGACTTTGTGGAAACGGTAGAGCAGATTATCGAAGAAACAGCTGTAGATGCGAGTAAGCTGCATATAGAAATTACAGAAACGATGCTTATGGAATGTATCGAAGTGAATATAGAAAAGATCAATCGTATCAAACAAAAAGGCGTTATCATATCTCTGGATGACTTTGGGAAAGGGTACTCATCCCTTACATACTTAAAACAGTTACCGATCAATGTACTTAAGATAGAAAAAGCGTTTATTGATGATATCATAGCGGATAACAAAAAGAATATTACAGGTGCGATTATAAACCTAGGGCACGAACTGGCACTAGAAGTTGTGGCAGAAGGTGTAGAAGAGAAAATGCAGTATGATTATTTAGAGGCTTATAAGTGTGATGTGATTCAAGGGTATTACATTAGTAAGCCCATACCAGAACGTCAAGTATTTGAGTTTTTAGAACAAATGAAAGAGGCCTAAGGCCTCTTTTGTTTTGGGATAAAAAAAGAAGCGATAGGGGGGCTATCGCTTTTGGAAATAGATATTTAGGGTTTTAATATTTATACAATTAATGTTGGGGTCTGTGAGATAATGTATTATGGGGAGGAATCACAATTATCTCATTCATAGTATAGCCAAAACAAATTTTTATATGCCGTTGCATTCGCTGGTAAAAGTTGTATAATGAAAACAACGCGAGGTCAAGGAGAGAGAAATGAGTAAATACACGGAATACGAAAAAGTACAGACAATCATAAAAAATCATGGTGGCACAGTAGGCCCTTATAAAGAAATTAATTATGGTATTCAATTTGATGTAACCCTAGAAGCGTATACGTCAAAGGTGCGTATATATGAAAGTAAGAAAAAAGGTGTCACACTGGATTTATCCCAAGTAAAATATGATGCATTAAAGGATGTCATCCTTAATATAAATAGTACAAGCACCGAGCAAAGTGGACAAAGTATGTATCAGTCAGATCGTCTAGAGCAGGCACTCATAGGTGTAGATGAATCAGGTAAGGGAGACTACTTTGGACCATTAGTCATAGGTGCTGTCTATGCAGATGAATCAGCCAAAAGACAGCTGATGAAACTAGGGGTAGCAGATAGTAAAAAATTAACGGACATACAGATCGCTAAGCTTGCAGAGCAAATAAAGCAAATCTGCCCGTATGAGGTAATAGTCGTTGATAATCAGACATACAATAAACTTTATGATCGTATCCAAAATTTAAATATACTTTTGGCAAAAGGACACGCAAAGATTATTCAGACTCTAGCACTTAGAACAGAAGCAAAGCTTGCTTTATCAGACCAGTTCGGAGCGAGTCACCTGATAGAAGAGGCGCTCAAACCTTATGCACTAGATCTAAAGATTGAGCAGAGACCAAAGGCAGAAAGTAATGTAGTCGTAGCTGCAGCAAGTATCGTTGCTAGAGAAGCCTTTGTGGTAGAGATGGCAAACTTAAGTGAGAAGTATGGACAAACCTTCCCTAAAGGAGCAGGTGATGGCGTCGTAAGAGCTGGTAAATATTTCATACAGAGTTTTGGTAGTGCATCTTTGAATGAGGTGGCAAAGCTACATTTCAAGACGACCGAGCAACTTTAGACTATATAGGGGATAGGGGTTAGATAAAATTACCTATATACTTCCTTAATTAACAAGGTATATAATATTAGATATCTCGTCTAAAAAGATAATAGTGAGAGATGAAAAGAGAACAAGGTTGAAATTTTAACCGTATGGATAGCGGTAGGGGGTGCCGAAAATGCGTGAAGAGATGCAGGCAGAAAAGAATGGACAAAAGGAACTGAGATGTAATGTGTGTGGACAAGATATCAAACAACTTCCACATCACCACACAGAAGACTATCTTTTTGTTGAAAAAGAGTGGAATTATTTTTCTGCTAAAGACCTGACCAAACATTCATTTGTCGTATGTGAAGCGTGTTATGACAGATGGATCCAATCCTTTGCTATTCCGGTAGAAGAAAAAGCAGTTATAGAAGTTTTTAAGTTTTAATGTAACAACTTAAGATGAAAGCATTGGATATATAAGACCTAGAGGAAGAAGGATGCCTTAAGGTCTCTTTTTTTATACCAAAATAAACCCGAACGTTGTAACAACTAAAATAAAAGGCTATAATATAGCTATAAAAGAAAGGATGTTCATTATGCTAGATATTTGTTTATTAGGAACAGGCGGGATGTTACCGTTACCGGAGAGGTATCTGACAGCCATGCTTGCAAGATACAACGGAAGAAAATTACTTATTGATTGTGGAGAAGGCACCCAAGTAACAATGAAGATGCTAGGGTGGGGCTATAAATCTTTAGATATTATTTGTTTGACACACTATCATGGCGATCATGTGACAGGTTTGCCAGGATTACTTTTAACGATAGGAAATGCAGGACGCACAGAGCCTTTAACGATTATCGGACCACCAGGATTAAAGCGTGTGGTAGAAGGCTTAACAATCGTATGTAGAGATATAGCATTTCCATTAGAACTTATGGAATTGCCAATGGAAGAAATGACAGTTGTATGTGGCGACTTCCATATATCGGTGTTACCTGTACCACATAAGGTACCGTGCTTTGCTTATGCAATCACAAACAAAAGAAATCCAAAATTCATCGTGGAAAAAGCCAGAGAAAATGAAGTACCACAAAAATACTGGAAGCTTTTACAGCAAGGACAGACAGTAGAAGCAGAAGATATAACGTATACACCAGATATGGTGCTAGGCGAATCACGAAAAGGTATCAAAGTAGCGTATTGTACAGACTGTAGACCAATAGAGGCACTGGTACCATTTATTCAGGATGCAGATTTGTTTATATGTGAAGGTATGTATATAGAAGATGATCAGCTTAGCCAAGTGAAGAAATATAAACATATGCTTAGCAGTGAAGCGGCTACATTAGCAAAGCAAGCTGAGGCAAAAGAGTTATGGCTTACACATTTTAGTCCAGCAGTACCAAGTTCACGCATAGACATCAGCCACATTAAAAAAATATTTGAAAATACAGTGGCAGGTGTAGACCGCATGGTAACGACCATAGGATTTGAAGAAGAGTAACATAAAGACAAGGGGGAAGGACATGCGAAAAGTATTGGCAGTACTTTTGATGTTTCTAGTATGTACAGTTTATGTTATGTCTATTAGGACAGATGATAAGGGTAATCGTACAGAAGGTGCTACGCAACAGACATCTGTAGAGCAGGTGGATGTCAAGCAAGGGATACAAGAAATCTATGATACAGTAAAGATAGCCTATCCAACAACGCCTAAAGAAGTGATGCAGTATTACAATAAGCTCATGCAGTACCAATACAGCAAAGAAGCAATAATAGAAGATGCACCACTAGCAGTTGATACGATGCGTATGTTTTATAGTAAAGGGTTGTTGAATCTTAATGATTATAATAGGCAGATAGAGCTTTTCTCAGCAGAAGTTGAAGCCAATAAAGAAAATAAACTCTATCTTATAGAAAGTGACATTAAAAGTATCGCATTTACCCAGGAAAACATGGCTTTAATAGAAGTTGTTCACACAACTACTACGAAAGAGTTAGAGAGACAGTACTGGATGATACGGGAAGATGAAGTGTGGAAAATTCACAAATGGCAGGATACAGGGCTTTAAGGGCTGCCTGTAGAGAAATAATGGAGGAAAAAAATGAAAAGCATTAAAATACTAGCAATAGAATCGTCTTGTGATGAAACAGCAGCAGCAGTTGTGGAAAATGGCAGAAATGTTTTGTCCAATGTCATCGCGACACAGATTGATTTGCATACCAAATATGGCGGTGTCGTACCAGAGATTGCGTCACGTATGCATGTAGAGAAGATGAACTTAGTTATTAAAGAAGCTTTAGAAAAAGCAAACCTAAAATTAGAAGAGATAGATGCTATCGGTGTTACTTATGGGCCTGGTCTTGTAGGGGCTTTACTTGTAGGCGTGGTAGCGGCAAAAGCATTAGCTTTTTCGAAGAATATACCGTTAGTAGGTGTACATCATATAGAAGGGCATATTGCTGCAAACTATATTCAAGCACCAGAACTTGAACCACCATTCTTATGCCTCGTGGTATCAGGAGGGCATACACATCTAGTACATGTCAAAGATTATAGTGAGTATGAAATCATCGGGAAGACACGTGATGATGCAGCAGGTGAGGCTTACGACAAAGTGGCACGTGCTATTGGACTGCCTTATCCAGGAGGACCAAAGATTGATGCTCTTAGTAAAGAAGGAAACAAAAATGCCATCAAGTTCCCAAAAGCGATGCTTACAGATGGCTATGACTTTAGCTTTAGCGGTGTAAAATCAGCGGTGCTTAACTATGTGAATAGTGCAAAGATGAAGGACGAGCCTTTATGTGTGCCAGATATTGCAGCAAGCTTCCAACATAGTGTGGTAGATGTACTCGTGACAAAGACAATGCTATTAGCGGAGGAAAAGAAGATTACAAAGATTGCTTTAGCAGGTGGTGTAGCGGCTAATAGTGGACTTAGAGAAGCAATGGATGAAGCATGTAGTAAGAGAGGCTACAACTTGTACTACCCAGAACTTAAATTATGTACAGACAATGCAGCTATGATAGGTGCAGCAGCATATTACGAATATTTATCTGGGAGACGAGCAGATATGACATTAAATGCGGTACCTAATTTGCCATTAGGAAAACGCATGTAAGAGAGGGGGGGCAAGATGCAACGGATTATTAAAATGCTATTTTCAGGAATTATAGGTGGGATAGGCGCTTTAGCTGTAGTTGATCTACAGCATAAGACTATTCTGCCTGAAAGTATCGAAGGTATCCTTGGTAACTTACTTTATAGCTATATAGAAATTATTGTATTTTTTATTGTATTTGGACTTATTTATATCACTATTGCGGGTAAGATTGCCAAGGTCATTGGGACTAAAGTTGAGAAAGCTATTTTTAAATACCCAATGCAAGAGATACTCATGTATATTATAGGATTTGCCATTGGCTTAGGCATAGCTAATCTTATTATTGCACCGTTTATTACCAGTAAGTCAGAGACGCTTACGATTATATGGTGTGTACTACTGTATGCCGCACTAGGGTATTCGGGGATTTATATTGTACACATCAAAAAAGAAGAAATGCGTGGGTGGTTTACGAAGAAGAATCCGCATACACTTTATGCACAGCCAAAGATTATCGATACAAGTGTCATTATTGATGGACGTATCTTAGATATTATCAAGACACGCTTTATAGAAGGAAAAATCATCATACCAACATTTGTACTAGATGAACTACGTCATATAGCAGACTCTTCAGATAAGCTTAAACGTACAAGAGGTAGACGAGGATTAGATATTTTAGCAGAATTACAAAACCTTAAAAATACACCTATCGACATTATGCAGATAGACTACAAAGATATAGAAGAAGTAGATATGAAACTCCTCAAGTTAGCTAGTCAAATACAAGGTATTGTAGTGACCAATGACTTTAACCTCAATAAGGTGGCAAAGTTACAAAAAGTAGTGGTACTAAATATCAATGACTTGGCTAATGCAGTGAAACCAATTGTACTCCCTAATGAAGAGATGGTTGTAACAATTGTAAAAGAAGGTAAAGAACAAGAGCAAGGGATTGCGTACTTAAACGATGGAACGATGATAGTAATAGAAGGTGGAAAGAAATACGTAGGCGAGACCATGACAGTAAGTGTTACGACTGTACTACAAACCTCAGCAGGACGTATGATTTTTGCAAAAATGATGAAATAAGGAGAAAAGCAATGGGTGTAGCAGCTATTATTGTAGCAGGTGGGAGTGGTAAACGAATGGGTACCACCACTAAAAAACAATATTTACACATACACAATAAGGAAATAATAGCACATACGGTAGAACAGTTTGAGAAGAATGCACATATAGAAGAAATCATTGTCGTAACAGGCAAGGAAGACATAAGCTATGTGAAAGAACTCCTGACAACGACGTATGGCTACCAAAAAATCAAGAAGGTCGTAGAAGGTGGTGCTGAGAGACAGCACTCTGTATATAATGGGCTGAAGGCTTTAAGTGAGGACATGACCCATGTACTCATTCATGATGGGGCCAGACCGCTTATAACCCAAAGTGTTATAGAAAGAACGATTGAAGTGGTAAAAGAGAAAGCGGCATGTATTGTTGCGGTGCCTGTGAAAGATACAATTAAACAAGCAGGAGTAGGTGGCTTAGTAGAAGCAACTCCTAAAAGAGAGCTGCTATGGTCTGTACAAACACCGCAGGCATTTACGACAGCACTCATCCTCAAAGCACATGGCTATGCAGAAGAACACCAGATACTAGGGACGGATGATAGTATGCTAGTAGAAGCAATGGGAAGTGATGTTTATATAGTAGAAGGTGACTATACGAATATCAAGATCACGACACCAGAGGATTTAGTAATCGCAGAAAGACTCATTGAAGAAGTGTAAAAGAGAGACGCGTATAAAGGGGAGATGACCATTCCTTTATGCGCGTTTTAGTACTTCTAAAGAAGGAATAAAAAAGTTTCAAAAAGTAGTTGACGTATGACAAATCACATGTTATATTAATTAAGCACTAGCGAGCAGGACAAACTGCTTGGGGGTAAGAAATCAAGAAAAGCTTGAAGATAAAACTTCAAAAAACATCTTGACAAAAATAACCCAGACTGTTAAAATGTTCTAGTGTCAGTTCGAAAGAACAATGATATTTGGAGAGGTGTCCGAGCGGTTTAAGGAGCTGGTCTTGAAAACCAGTGACTCCGAAAGGGGCCGTGGGTTCGAATCCCACCTTCTCCGTTTCATTCTTAAAGATAGTGACCACTGAGGAGAAGTACCCAAGTGGTTGAAGGGGCTCCCCTGGAAAGGGAGTAGGTCGTTAATAGCGGCGCGAGGGTTCAAATCCCTCCTTCTCCGCCATCTTACAAAGAATGCTTGAACATTGAAAACAAAATAACAACCAATAGACCAGTCGATTCATTGAGTACAAGTACTCAAAAGTCAGTGCTAACTAATAGCACAAAAATTATTGTCAGATGACAAACTTTTTAACGAGAGTTTGATCCTGGCTCAGGATGAACGCTGGCGGCGTGCTTAACACATGCAAGTCGAACGGACTGAGGGAGCTTGCTCCCAA
>JBOFIT010000253.1:0-7202 GCA_051650305.1 Cellulosilyticaceae bacterium | reverse complement strand
GTTATAACACCAGAGGAACGACAGCAAGCTTTAAAGGGTATTGATTCTACCATAAGTAAATGTGAGAAGATACAGCCTAAGTTTAAAGAAGGAACATCACAGCACACCTTACTGCGTAATCGTATAAAGGCGTTGAAGATTGCCAAAAGCCTTGTGGAAGCAGATGGACAAGCACACGTGTATACGATGGAGGATTTGGAGCAGGCGTTGCCACCTATTGTATCTATTATTCATAAGACGGAAAAAGCTCAGAGTAAGTATGAAGAAGGGAATGTCTACTATAAACGATTTGCACCACTTATAGCAGTGATGTATGTTTCGAAGGCATTGGTAGAAAAAGAAATAATGGAAAGAAATTGCATAAATGAGTAGGAGAGTCTATAATAAGTAGGCTCTTTTTTGTCGATAAAGAGAAAAATAGCTCTATTACTGGAGGGAGAAATACATATGAAGAAGATACTTATAAGTCTGCTATGTGGGACAAGTATGTGGCTGGCTAGTTTTGCATCTGTTTATGGGATGGAGGCGATACTTTGGCAGAGTCCGATACAATATGCAACAGAAGTTATTGCACCTTTTGGACAGGTGAGAGGTGGTTATACACATGAAGGCATTGATGTGGTAGCACCGATGTATACACCTCTTTATGCTGTGGCAGGCGGTCGTGTCGTGAAAGCAGCACCTGATTCGAAAGGGGTTACGAAAGGTGGCGGCCATATGATCTTTATTGAGCATGAGGATGGCAGCAGCTCTCGTTATATGCATTTAAGTGCTTATGGGGTGACGGAAGGCGACTATGTGCTACCGGGGCAATGGATAGGATTCTCAGGTGCTACGGGCGATGTGACAGGTCCTCATTTGCATTTTGAATACCGTATAGGCGGTGTGCCAGTGGACCCTTGGTTTCTTTTCGAGCCACAAACAGAGGACGTGATGGTAGATGAAGTCGTGGATTTTGAAAGCTATTTCCGCGTAGAGCAGCAATAATAGCGTACAAGCGAGCAAGGTTATTTTTTCCTTTTCAATGAATGAGTGACATTTAGGATAAGAATCACTCATAAAATAGAAGAAAGGGGGGGAATAGCATGTTGGCAAAGAAATATTATTTTCAATACGAAACCATTCGCGCCGTAAAGGCGGTACAGTATGACTCTAAAAGAGTGCCCAAACCTTATGTGTGTAAAGAAGAGGTGGAATATCCCGTTTGGAATATAGAGTTTATGATTGAAATGATTGGACGTTTGAAGCATCGACTGAAAACGGAACTGATGGAAAATGAAGTGGAAGTCATAGAAGGCAATGAAGAAGTCATCCGCTTAATGAACAGTATGACAGCCGAGGTGTTTAAGGATTTGAAACTTTGTATAGTCGGTGAAGAAGGCTATAAAGAAAGCTTTTATTTTGATGCAGAGAAGGGCGATTGTATGTTTGATTTGACGAGTATAAGGAAGATGAATCATATCGGTCAACATCATTATAAAATCCAGTATTTGCAGTATAAAGATAAAGAGGTGGATTTAGCAAAGCTTTGTCCAGAATATTGGTGTGGTAAATGGACCATGATAAGAAACTCGCTCTAATTGAGAGCGAGTTTTTTGATGAAAGGTTCGTCTGGTGTGACGTAGATTGTATTGAAGTGGTTGTAGATAACCATGCCAGGCTTGGCATTTGGAATCTTTTTTACGTTTTTCTTGAGGGTATAGTCGATGGCTACGTTGGAACCGAACTTTCCTTTGCTATAGTAGGCAGCGATAAGAGCAGCTTCAACTAAAGTCACATCGTCTATTTCTTCTTGATGGTCTAAGCGTACGATGACGTGGGAGCCTGGGCCATCTTTAATATGAAGCCAGAGGTCAGTAGCCTTTGCAAACTTCATTGTGAGTTCATCATTTTGATAATTGTTTTTGCCTACAAAGATAGGGTATCCCGTAGACGATTTGAATTGCATATAAGGCATCGGATTTTTAGGCGCCTTCATATTTTTTTGCTTACGTTTTTTGAGGTAGCCCATATCCGTAAGTTCTTTTTTGAGTCCTTCAATGTCTTCAGCAGTCTGAAGGAAGTCAAGGGATACAAGGACTGAATGAAGGTAGCTTAAATCTTCTTCGATAAGGCTTAGCTGGTCTTTAGCTGCTACTAAAGTTCGCTTCGCTTTGTTGTAACGCTTAAAGTATTTTTGAGCATTTTCAATAGCGGTTAAATGCTTTTGAAGAGGAATAGTAATGTCCTCAAAAGGCTCTGTATAGTAGTTGGTAGTGGTGAAACTTTCACTACCACTAGGTACTGCATAAGAGTAAGCAGTGAGCAGTTCACCGAAGATTTTATCTTGCTCGCAATCCATACTTTCTTCGATGGCTTTTTGTTGAATGGCTTGTTTACGCACAGCACGGTCGATAAAAGTTAGGAGAAGTTTTTTGATGTCTGAGGTTTTTTGAGAAACCACAAAACGATTGCTTTTCTCATGATAGTAAGCTTCGATTAATTCAGAGACAGAAGAAAAAGGTACGACTTTTTCACTAGCTAAAAGCGTTAATGGCAGACTGTAAAAGTCCACAGGAGCCTCGTCTTCAGTGGTATATAAAGCGGGTGTGTAATTGGCGTCTTTTACTGTGGTACAAATGCCACTAAAACTCTTATAAAGCTCACTTAATGCTTCAATAGATGTAGAAGAAGCATTAAGTGATGGGTCAAGCTGTGCTCTCGCTACCATTTCTTGTGCGATGGCAGGTGAAAGACCACTATAAGAGGTATAAAGTGCCTTGAAAAGTGGTAGCTCGGAAGCGCCTAATGTCTCAAGGAACGTTTCTTTGGTTGCTTCAAGTGGATTCGTCTTATGTTGATTCGGTGGATAAACATAAGGTCTGCCTGGAAGGACTGTACGTACACTACTTTTGTCAGCAGAGATATGTTTGATGCTATCGATAATCGTATAGTCTTCCTTTGTAAGGATAATATTACTATGGCGCCCCATAATTTCAATGATAAGTTTCTTCGGTTCGCGGTCACCCAGTTCGTTCATCGCCTCGATATGAAGCTCTACGATACGTTCGAAGTGTGGCTGGGTGATGGCTACAATTTTTCCAGAGATGAGATGCTTGCGTAAAAGCATGCAAAACATAGGTGGGGTTGCAGGTGAAGCCTTGGTCTTAGTAGTGAGATGAAGACGTGGGTAGCTACTATTAGCCGTTAAGAGAAGCTTGAAATTCTCTCTGCCACCTCGTGCGGTGAGTACTAACTCATCTTTTTCTGGTTGGTAAATTTTATCAATACGCCCTCCTAGAAGGGTGGTTTTAAGTTCGTGAACAATATTTGAAAGGACGATGCCGTCTAATGCCATTGTGTAACCTCCTTTGTTTTAACCGAAGTATAGCATATTTTTTTTGAAATTCAAAGGAAACTGTGATATAATATTGAGCAATTGATTGAATGCAAAGTCTAAGAAAAAAGAAAGCGGGTGCAGTATGATTCGCAGCATGACAGGATACGGCAGATGTGAAAGTGAAAAAGCAGGGCATAAGATGCATTTAGAAATCAGTAGTGTGAACCATCGTTACTGTGACTTAAATATTCGTTTGCCACGTACGCTTAGTCCTTTAGAAGAAAAAATACGTAAGTACATTAAAGCATCCATAGGCCGTGGTAAAGTGGAGGTTAATCTCCATTATATGAGTCTTAATGAAGAAGATGTGGAAGTCGTTGTGAATGAAGCTGTTTGTATGGCTTATGTACACACATTACGTGAGCTTGGGAAAAAGTTAGAACTTAAAGACAACTTAGGCCTTGCAGAGCTTATGAGTGGCAGTGATTTAGTTAGTATTCACAAAAAAACATTGGATCTTGAAAAAGTATGGGAAATGTTAGAAGAGGTGCTGGAAAAAGCACTCACAGAACTTCTCGTTATGCGTCAAATAGAAGGGCAAGCTTTAAAAGAAGACTTACAAGAAAAAGCCCGCTTTATAGAAGGCGTTGTGGATGCACTTTTAGAAGTGAGTCCAAAAGTCGTAGAAAACTACAAACTCAAATTAGAAGAGCGTTTAGATAAACTTAAAGTTCAAGGAACATTAGATGAAGCAAGACTTGCTACGGAAGTGGCACTTTTTGCAGATAAATGTGCCATTGATGAAGAACTCACAAGACTAAGAAGTCATGTGGCACAGCTTTTGGGTATACTAGAAGAAGGCGGCCAAGTAGGACGTAAGCTTGATTTCTTAATGCAAGAGATGAACCGAGAAGCAAATACCATTGCTTCAAAGGCTAACGACTATACAGTGACAGGCTATGCAGTAGAGCTAAAAACAGAAATAGAAAAAATGCGCGAGCAAATTCAAAATATCGAATAACTGACGATAAAGAATAAGATTTGGGATTTAAGGAGATAATTTATGCAAAACGAAGGATTAAAAATCATTTTATCAGGGCCATCTGGTTCAGGTAAAGGAACAATCGTTAAGGAGCTTTTAAAAGACGAACAATTTGTGGTATCTATTTCTGCAACAACGAGAAATCCACGTGAAGGAGAAGTACATGGTACCCATTACTTCTTTAAATCTAAGGAAGAATTTGAAAGTATGATTGCAAAAGCAGAGCTTTTAGAGTATGCTTGTTTTTGTGATAATTATTATGGTACACCGAAAGATTTTGTCGATCAGACAATCCTTACAGGAAAAGAAGTTATTCTAGAGATTGAAGTTCAAGGTGCGTTACAAGTGAAGAGCGTGTATCCTGATGCGATTTTTGTATTTATTATGCCACCAACGATGGCAGAGTTACGTAGCCGTCTTATTGGACGTAATACAGAAACACCAGAGGTTATTGAAAAGCGTCTTATGCGTGCCACAGATGAACTTAAACTTTTTAAAGAGTATGACTATATTGTTATCAATGATGACTTAGATTTAGCTGTTGAACAGATCAAACACATCGTCAACGCCGAAAAATCAAAGAGTTATAGATATAAAAACTACATTCAAGAAATGCTTGAACAATAAAAGGAGGCCAATCATATGTTACAACCATCTTATACACAACTTATGAGAAAATTAAACAATGATGCTGAGGAAACAGTCGTAACAAGCCGTTACTCAATCGTTATCGCAACTGCTAGAAGAGCACGCCAAATTATTGACATCGTCAATGAAGAAAGTGTAAGCAAACAACAAGAAAAGGCGCTTGATATGCCAATCGATCCAATTCGTATTAAAGAAGCAAGCGAACTTAACGAAAAGTTAAAATCAAAAAAACCAACTTCTATTGCTGTAGATGAGCTTTACAGTGGTAAAATTAAAATCAAAGAGCGTCATCTAGAAGGATAAACAAGTGAATTTCACTTGTTTATCTTTATATTATTCTAAAGAATAGAGGCGATCTATGGAAAGATATGCACAAGTGATTATAGGCTTTGCAAAAGTTCCTGAAATAGATAAGTTTTTTACTTACAGTGTGCCGCCTCATTTGCAGGAGGCGCTTACAGTAGGTATGCGTGTGAAAGTGCCTTTTGGTGCTGGGAACAAATATCAGATCGGCTATGTGATGGGACTTACAGATGTGAAGCCTGAAAGTAAGTATCGTATCAAGGCTATACTTGATCAAGTAGATGAGCCGAGATGCTTAAGTGATGAGCAGCTAGCCATCGTAAGGTACTTAGTAGGGGCTTATGGTACGACCTATGCGATGGCTATTGATACGATTTTGCCACCAGGGCTTACAGAAGCACCTTTAGTAGAACACCAAGAAAAGCAGGTGTTTTATGAACTCGCAGCCAGTACTGAACAAGTACAATCCTACAAAGTACAGTGCATCGGTAAAAAAAGTCTAGAAAAGCAGTTACAACTTATCGAACGCCTAGAAAAAGAAGTACGAATCGCACATAATCGTATGAAAAATGAATTGGACATGAGTATGTCCAGTCTGCAAACCTTATGTAAAAAAGGTATCGTTATCAAGACTGAAGAGGTATGTGCCTTTAGGCCAGATGCTATCCATGAGGAAGCTTTTAAAGTGCTTACCAATGAGCAACAACAAGCTTACCATACCATTGAGCAATCTATTGAAAGTAGCAAGGGCGAAGGCATCTTACTTCAAGGGGTGACAGGAAGTGGAAAGACGGAAGTCTTTTTATATGCCATCAAAAAAGTACTTGAGCGAGGAGAAACCGCCATTGTACTTGTGCCAGAGATTGCGCTGACGCCACAAACGGTAGCGCGCTTCAAAGAACGCTTTGGTAACCGGGTGGCACTTACCCATAGTCGGATGACACCTAAGCAAAGGCAGCAGCTTTTTATCAAAGTAAAAAAAGGTGAGGTAGGGGTGGTCATTGGGCCACGAAGTGCGGTGTTTATGCCGATGCCTAACCTGAGCCTTATTGTCATTGATGAAGAGCATGAGACTACTTATAAGTCAGAGACGATGCCAAAGTACCATGCCACAGATGTAGCCAAGATGCGTATGGAGCAGACAGGTGGCACGTTACTACTTGCCTCTGCAACCCCAAGCTTCGAAAGTTATGAAAAAGCCATCGGTGGCACTTATAAGCTTATACAGCTTAAAAACCGTGCAACGGGAGCTACTTTACCAGAGGTACATCTGGTGGATATGCGACAAGAATTAAAAAATGGCAATATGCAAGTGGTGAGTATGGCACTCCATGATGCCATCGCACAGACTTTAGAAGAAGGGCATCAAGTGATGCTTCTCATTAATAGACGTGGTCATTCCACGTTTATTAACTGCAGAAATTGTGGCTATGTGGTAAAGTGTAAGCACTGTGACATCGCTATGACCTACCATATGCAGACCGGTAAGCTAGAGTGTCATCACTGTGGCAGTTATCAAGAAGTGCCGACTAGTTGTCCAAGTTGTGAAAGTAAGCATATACGCTTCTTTGGCAATGGGACAGAAAAGGTAGAGGCATACTTAAATACGTACTTTGGTGAATACGGCATAGGGCGTATGGATTTTGATACCACCAGTGGTAAAGAAGGGCACAGCAAAGTACTAGAGGCTTTTAAAGAACGCCGCTTTAATGTACTTGTAGGTACCCAGATGATTGCCAAGGGCCATGATTTTCCAAATGTTGCTTTAGTGGGCATTTTATCAGCGGATACTTCCTTGTATATGCAGGACTTCAGAAGTGAAGAGCGTACTTTCCAGCTCCTTACCCAAGCATTGGGGCGTGCTGGAAGAGGTGATATACCTGGAACGGT
>JBOFIT010000252.1:0-35567 GCA_051650305.1 Cellulosilyticaceae bacterium | reverse complement strand
CACCATCGATGAAGAATGAACGGTAGATTTCCCATGGCTCACCGTAGTTAGGAGAACCTGGACGCATAGAGATAGACATCATAGAACCTTGCTCTTGTAAGTATTTCCAGTAAGCACTAGATTCCATAGATTTAAGTTGTGTTTTAAGACCGAATTCGTTTAATTGGTTAACGATAGCATCTGCACAAAGGAAGAATGTAGGGAATGAACTTGCAGTAGCGAATTCTAATTCTACAACTTTACCAGTTTCATCAGCCCAGATACCATCATTGTTTCTAGCCCAACCAGCTTGTGTAAGTAATTCTTCAGCTTTAGCTGTATCGTTGTTGTATACGATTAATGAATCTTGGAATTCTTTTGATAAGAACCCGTCACGCATCGCTGGAATCATACCAGAAGATGTTAAGTCAGCTGGCTCAGAACCTGGCTCTGCGATTAAAAGTAAAGCTTCACGGTTGATTACATGGTGAACAGCTTGACGAACAAGTTTGTTATCCATTGGAGCGATCTTCATGTTGAATTGTAATGATGGTTGACCAAGGTCAGCACCAAGAATGATACGCATACCTGGGTTATCTTTAACAACTTGAGTATGAACGTCTGGAGATAAACCTAAGTTTTCCATATCGAAACCTTGAGACATGATTAAGTTCATTTGAGACTCAAGACTTGTTGTACGAACGAGACGTACTTCGTCCATTGCGATGTTGTCTAAGTTCCAGTACTTGTCATTCTTCTTCATTACAGCTTCAGAAGTAGTAATGTTTGAAAGAACGAATGGACCTGTACCTACAAGTTCTTTTACATCTGGTTTGTAAGCGTGTAAGCTATCACGTACTTTAGATACAGCGTCGTTTGTCGCTTGGTCGTATTTCGCACCATCTGTACCAGGTTTTCTGTTAGCTACAACTTCAGCAGCTTGATCAGCCCACTCTTTGTAGATGTGGTAAGGAGAGTTGATAACAACGTTTGTTACTAATTGTGTTGTGATTGCGTTTGGTGCTTTTAATGTAGCAACTACTGTGTAATCGTCAGTAGCTTCGATAGATTCAAGGTGATCCCATACGATCCAACCACCGATGAAACCTAAGTTGAAAGTAGTGATAACGTCTTGACTTGTGAATGGTGTACCGTCATTCCAAGTTACACCTTCTCTTAATTTAATAGTAATAACATTGCCTTCTTGAGAGAATGATTCACCAAGTACTGGCATGTATGTTTGTTCTGGAAGTGGGATGTAGTCGAAAAGTTTCTCGTGAGCGAAGTCACCGATGTTTGCTACGTTTCCAGAAGCCCAAACGTTTGCGTGAGCAGTTTCAGGTGGCTCGTATCCACCAGCTACTCTGAAGATTTTTGCTTCAGCAGCTTTGTAGTAAGGACTTTTTTTGTCTACCTTTACAGTTCCATCAGGTGAAGTAGTGCTTCCGCTTCCGCTCGCACAGCCAGTAAATGCACCTAATGCTAAACTTGTCGCTAAAACGAGTGATGCAAGTTTTTTGAAATTCATAGTCATTCCTCCGTAAGTAGTAAATTTTAGATTTTTTTGAAGTTCCTTATATAAAGAAGAAAAAACAAAATTGTCTTATGTATAGTTATATAAAGAACAATACAAATGGAACAAACACACAATACAAATGATATATTTGATAGTACATTTGCTGCCTTGTGTATTTATAGTATAATTATATAGGGTAAAAGTCAACAGGTTTTAAAAAAATAGCACAAAAAAATTATATACTTTACTCAATAAAAAAGGCTATTTATAAAAAAGTGCCTAAAAACATAGAAGAAATACATAGATATACATACTATTTTTATTAAAAATGTTTACAGGCTACATAATATATGTTATAAATATAGTATAAAACATAACAAAGTAGCTCGCAGCTCTCATGAACACTGTATTGTACTTCAGAGAAAAGGATTGATGCAACTGGGAGGAGGACGGTTCTCTGAAATGCTATATCAAACATAACAATGCAATACATCTAATGAAGTGAAAAGTGACTTTAGACGTTAAAAAATAACTGTTAGCTTATTGATAGGAGGAAATTGACATGAATTGGGTTAAAAAAATTATAACAGTTCTAGTAACAATTTTATTTGCTACATCTATTACTTTCTTTGTAATTAGAGCAATGCCTGGTGATCCAGTAGAAAGTATGGCGATGGGAATGCTTCAACAAGGTATGGATTATAAAGAGTCTTATGAAAAGGCTAAAGCGATGCTTAACTATGATCCAGATAAACCAGTCATTGAACAATATGTTGGTTACATAGGAAAGTTAGTAACAGGGGATTTAGGGATATCAATCACTTCAAAAAGACCTGTAACACAAATTATAGCTAGTGCATTACCATGGACGTTGTTTATCTTAACGGTATCAATAGGAATAGCCTTCACGTTGGGGGTATTAATAGGAATGTTTGTTTCTTTAAAAAGAAATACCATTGTGGATCCGATTGTCTCCGCATATGCATCAATCTCAGGATCATTACCAGATTATATCGTTGGTTTCTTATTAGTTCTTTTCTTAGCGACAAAGTTACGTTGGTTCCCAGGACGTGGAGCATACGGCGCGATGGTAGAAGTAGGAATGAACTTAGAATTTATCGGAAGTGTACTTTACCATGCATGTTTACCAGTACTTACTTATGTAGTAACAGGTATGGGTGGTTGGGCGCTTGCTATGAAAGGTAGCTCAGTAAGTGTACTTGGTGAAGACTACATCATGGCAGCACGTGCACGTGGACTTTCAGAAAGAAGAATTCGTACAAAATATGTAGGTAGAAATGCGATTTTACCACTTGTAACAAGCTTAACAATCAGCTTTGGTATGTTATTCGGTGGTTCTCCACTTGTGGAAAACTTATTTGCTTACCCAGGTATTGGGTTCTACTTAAATCAAGCAATTGCAACACGTGACTACACATTAATGCAAGGTTTATTCTTAATGATTACAATAGCAGTAGTAGTTGCAAATATCTTAGCTGAGATTATGTACTCAGTACTCGATCCACGTATTCGTACAAGATAATAATTAAGAGAAGGAGAACAAACCTATGAAAAAACTTAAATCCGTTTTTAAAGTGATTTGTAGAAATAAACAAGCTATGGTCGGAATGATTATTCTTATATTCTTCTTATTAATGGCTACAATTGGACCAGAAATTATTCCAGAGGCGACAACCACAAACTATGCTGAAAGACTTCAAGGTCCTTCAATGGAGCATTGGTTAGGTACAGACTATGCAGGTCGTGATACATTAGCGCAATTCGTACACGGTTCAAGAAACGTATTACTTGTTGCTTTCATTGCTGGTGTTATTACTATCTCTATCGGTTTTACAGTTGGTACAATTGCCGGTGTAGCTGGCGGTTGGATTGATGAAATATTAATGGGTATTACAGGTGTAATGCTTACAGTACCAAGTTTCCCGATTATGATGGTACTTTCGATGATTATGAAAATTGATAATCCAGTACTCTTTGGTTTCCTACTGAGTATGTGGTCATGGGCAGGGCTTGCAAGATCGATCCGTGCACAGATTCTTTCTTTAAAACACAGAGACTTCGTAGAAGCTAGCCGTGTATTAGGAATGGGTACATTCCATATTATCTTTAAAGAGATGCTTCCAAATATGATTTCATACATCCTTGTAAGCTTTATCTCTATCATGAAAGGTGCTATTACAGCCAGCGTAGGTCTAATGGTACTTGGTCTTGTTCCATTCTCTTCATCACACTGGGGAATGATGATTAACTTAGCAACAACAACAACAGGTGCGATGTACGGTTCGACAGCGCTTATCTACTTCTTGACACCTGTAAGTGGAATCATGTTATTCCAAATGGGTTGTTTATTCTTTGCAAATGGACTTGATGATGCCTTCAACCCTAAATTATCTCACTAAAAGTATGTAAGAAGGAGTGAACACAATGAAGAATAACATAATTGAATTTAAAGATGTAACTGTTGATTTCATGCTAACTCGTGGGGTACTACGTGCATCAAATCAAGTAAGTTTAAATATTCGTGAAGGTGAAATTATTGGACTCGTAGGAGAAAGTGGTAGCGGTAAGACAACACTTGCTTCTACAGCTCTAAAGATTGTTTCTAGACCAGGTGAAATCACAAATGGTGAGATCCTTTACAAAGGAAACAATATCTTAGAAATGTCAGAAAATGAATTAAATCAATTCAGATGGCAAGATGTAGCGATGGTTTTCCAAGCAGCACAGAACTCAATGAATCCTATCATTACAATTAAAGAACACTTTATCGAAACAGTAGCTGCACATAACAAAAACTATAAAGAAGAAGAAGTCGTAGCAAAAGCAACACAACTTCTTGAGTTCGTAAGACTTAATCCAGAACGTGTACTTGATTCATACCCACACCAATTAAGTGGTGGAATGAAGCAAAGAACGATTATCGCACTAAGCTTAATCTTAGATCCAAAAGTACTTATCTTAGATGAGCCTACAACAGCGCTAGACGTTATCACACAAGCATATATCTTTGATATCTTAAAAGAAATCCATGAGCAAATGAATATCACAATGATCATGTCTACACATGACGTTGCAGTTATTGGTTCAATGGCAGACCGTATCGCGGTAATGTATGCCGGACAAGTAGTAGAGATCGGTACAGTACACGATATCTTCGAAAAGCCACAACATCCATATACAAAAGGTCTTATCACAGCGACACCATCTCTTACAGATGATGTAACAAAGCGTAAAGCGATCAAAGGTAATCCTCCAAACTTAATCAATAGACCAGAAGGCTGCCAGTTTGCACCAAGATGTGAATTTAAGACAGCAGAATGTGAAAAGCAACCAATTGGTTTAGTGGCGTTTAATGAAGAGCATCATGTAAGATGTATTCGCTGCAAAGGAGGTAACAACTAATGAGTTCATTATTAAAAATTGATAATCTAGATATGTACTTTAAAGGCACAAGTGGAGGTTTCTTTAAAAAGAAGACGAACAAAGTTGGTGCTGTAGTTGATGTAAGTTTTGACATCGAAGAAGGCCAAATCATGGCACTTGTAGGTGAGAGTGGTTGTGGTAAAACAACAATTGGTAAAATCATCGTAGGTCTTTTTAATCCAACGGGCGGAAGTGTTGTTTACAAAGGAAAAAATGTAAAAGACATGAACAGAGCAGAAAAAGATGACTTCAGAAGAGAAGTACAAATGGTGCACCAAGACTCTTATGCAGCGCTTAACCCAGCACGTACACTTTTCAACTCATTAAAAGATCCGATGATGAGTCATGGCATTGTAAAAACAAAAGATGAAGCGTATAATAAACTTGTTGAGTTGTTCCAATTAGTAGGTCTTACACCTGCAGAGCAATTCATCGAAAAATACCCACACCAATTAAGTGGTGGTCAAAGACAACGTGTATTACTTGCACGTGCCTTATCTGTAAAACCAAAACTTATTGTTGCGGATGAGCCAGTATCAATGGTAGACGTATCTTTACGTATCTCATTACTTGACTTAATGGCAAAAATGAATAAAGAAATGGGCATCTCATTTATCTACATCACACACGATTTAGCAACAGCTAGATATATTGGACAAAATGGAAAAATTGGTGTTATGTACTTAGGGAAACTTGTAGAGACAGGTCCACTTCAAACTGTACTTGATAATCCAAGACATCCATACTTACAAGCTCTTATCTCAGCGATTCCTGTGCCAGACTTAAAAGTAAGTCGTGGTAAAAGACAGCTTCCACTTAAGAGTTTAGAAATGCCAAACCCAGCGAATCCACCTTCAGGTTGTCGTTTCAATCCAAGATGTATTTATGCAACAGAAATTTGTGAAAGAGAGTGTCCAGAACTTAAAAAAGTTGGAGAGGATCTGGTAGCATGTCACGAAGAAAAAAATGTACCAAAATGGATATACTAAATAATATTCCAGAAGAATTTATAAAGATACTTTTTAAAATTGCATTAACACTTTTGGCACTTAATAGTATAAGTCTTGCACTTACTATTGTTTATAAAACAGATACAACCATTGCTTTACTAAGCACAATGATTTCAATTGTTGTAGCTGCGGGTTGTTTCTATGTAATCAAAAAGCAAAGTTCAAAAGCTAGATAATGACAAAGAAAACAGGTGGGGAGCGCTTCTGCCTGTTTTCTTGTGTTTAGAAATGAATAAAAGATATGAATAAAGGATATATATTGATATGACAAGCTGTATCATGTATACTTGATAAAGAAAAAAGGAGGGATTTAGGTTGATGAATAGTGAGTATTTGTATGTTCAAATTTACAAAAGACTACTAGAAGAGATCGAACATCAGAATTATAAGCCTGGAGACCGCCTGCCTACAGAAAAAGAGTTGTCGGAAAAGTACAATGTAAGTCGTATTACAAGTCAAAAAGCAATGAATATGCTGGTTGACGAAGGCGTAGTGATACGTTATCCAGGAATCGGAAGTTTTGTAGCAGGGGGGAAGAGCTTCGACGAACAAAAAGGAGAAGCTCCGCTAAAAGCAAAAGGTAGAAAGATAATAGGGCTTGTAATGGAAGCTATGTGGCATAGTTTTGGAATCGGTGTTTTTGATGGTGCTTATGAAAGAGCGAGAGAGATGGGTTACGACTTAGTCGTGAAGAAATCCTACGGAAATCAAGAACAAGAAATGAAAGCCATTGATGAACTTATAGAAATGGGTGCGGAAGGTATCATCATTATGCCAGTGCATGGTGATTACTATAGCGAAGAGATTCTGAAACTAGTCGTTGAAAAGTTTCCTATTTTATTTGTAGACCGTTATCTTAATGGGATACATGTACCGTTCGTAGGCTCAGATAATGTTGGGGGAATGAAACAAGCAGTTGAGTACTTAGTGAAGCATAACCATAAAAATATAGCACTTATTACGACTAAAGATCATGAAGCTACCACGTTAGATGAACGTAAACAAGGCTATATTGAGGCAAGTATAGAGCACAAAACACATATTGCTATTTTTGATAAAGCAAAGTGTATTATCCCGGATACGTATTGTCCATCTGATATGAATCAAACTTTTGAAGCGATCAGAGGTTTCTTAGAAGAAAATCCGGATATCACAGCAGTGGTCACTACGGAGTATTTCCTAGGAAAAATAGTCAAACAAGCAGCTGTCAATATGGGTAAAAACGTACCTAGAGATTTAAGTATAGTATGCTTTGATGCACCTCATGAGTATCTTGGCGATTATGAATTAACACATATCAGACAAGATGAAGAGTGTGTAGGTAAAAGTGCTATTGAAGTGCTGAATCAGCTGGTAAACGGCGAAGAAATAAACGAAAAAATTCTTATAAAGACAAGTCTTATTAAAGGGCGTAGTGTAGGGGCAAGAAAAGAAGGGATCTAAAGGAGATTCCTTCTTTTTTTTATTCAAAAATACATAACAAATACTATATAACATTTGAATATTTGTAATAAATGTGATACTATAATTGTAAGATATTTATAAAAAAATAACCTATAAGACTGCTTGGTTGTTAAAAATGAATGGTTTTAGGGGATTTTTTTGGATTTCTCAACCATATAACAATATAACAAAGGGGGACTAGACGTGTATTACAGAAAAGAACGCGCAGAAAAGATTGCTACAGAACTAAAAAACCTAAGTATTATTGAGAGAGAAAAAGTAACGCAGTTTATGTATCAGAAAGGGTTTTACTTAACCTGCCCAGAAGTAGATGCGAAAAACAACTGGGAAAGTTTTGATGCCACAACTACCAGGTTTACTGGAGATGATGAACATAGCTGGTTTAAGACAGATATAAAAATCAAAGAAGAGTGGGCTGGTAAGACGATTCTTTTTGGACTTGATTTTACTTTAGATGAATGGAATGCTACAGGGCCACAGTTCCTTTTCTTTGTGAATGGGGTACCTTATCAAGGTGTAGATAGTAATCATAGTCAAATCAAACTTTGTGATGAGGCAGTTGCGGGACAAGTGTATCGCGTAGATATACAGGCGTATACAGGAAAAGATCACTTCAGAAAAGAAGGTGCAGATCTTAAGTTTAAGTGTTCTACAAAAGTCTTAGATCAGATGATTGAGCAATTATACTATCATTTACAAGTGCCGATCTGGATTATTGAAGATAAAGATACACAAGATCAGACACGTATAGAAATAGAATACATACTTGAAGAAACGATTAATCTGATAGATCTTAGAGAACCGCATTCAGAAGCGTTCCGTGCATCTGTGGTAAAGGCGATTCAACATATCGAAGAAAAGCTTTATGATGAAAAAGCAGGATACAGTGAAGTGGTGGCGACATGTATCGGCCATACACATATAGATGTGGCATGGTGGTGGACTGTAGAGCAGACAAAAGAAAAAGTGGCACGTAGTTTTGCAACAGTGCTCCGTCTGATGGAAGAATACCCAGAGTATGTGTTTATGTCTAGTCAGCCACAACTTTACCAGTTTGTGAAAGAGCGCTATCCAGATATGTATGAAAAGATTAAAGAACGTATAGCCGAAGGGCGTTGGGAAACAGAAGGTGCCATGTGGTTAGAGTCAGACTGTAATTTGGTATCTGGTGAATCTTTCGTGAGACAAATCTTACATGGTAAGAAGTTCTTCAAAGAAGAGTTTGGAACAGAAAGCAAGATGCTATGGCTTCCGGACGTATTTGGTTACTCAGCAGCACTTCCACAGATTCTTAAGAAAAGTGGCGTAGACTACTTTATGACTACGAAGATTTCTTGGAATCAGTATAACAAACTACCATGTGATACATTCTTATGGCGTGGTATCGATGGTAGTGAAGTATTCACTCACTTCATTACGACGACTCAGAAGAAGCAAGCTGAAGGGTGGCAGACGACTTACAATGGGATGCTTTATCCAAAGTCATTGATTTATGGATGGGAGCGTTATGGGCAAAAAGAAATCAATAACGACATTCTCGTATGCTACGGTTACGGTGATGGCGGTGGTGGTGCCAATAAAGAGATGCTAGAAGTTGGTAAGCGTCTTGAAAAAGGGGTAAAAGGTGCACCGAAGGTACGCTTTGAGACAGCAGGCACATACTTTAATGAACTTTATGACCGTGTGAAAGACCATAAACAATTACCACGTTGGGTAGGGGAACTTTACTTTGAATACCATAGAGGGACTTATACATCGATGGCGCGTAATAAACGTGGTAATAGAAAAAGTGAGCTGATGTGGCAAGATGTGGAATTCTTCTCAGTGTGGGCACAAAGTTTAGGTGGCGCTTATCCAAAAGAAGTAATCACTAAAGCGTGGGAGAAGATCCTACTGAATCAATTCCATGATATTCTTCCAGGTACATGTATCAAAGATGTGTATGATGTAACAAAAGTTGACTACGAACAACTAGCAGAAGATGGACAGAAAATCATAGAAGAGCAATTAGAAACGATTGCAGCACATATTCCGGCAGAAAAAGAAGATATCATCGTCTTTAATACCCTTTCTTTTGAACGTGATGATGTGGTAATTGTGGAAGATACAGAAGGTTCTTATGTGGATGAAGACGGACAAGTAGTAGAAACACAAAAGAGTGCAGATGGAAACAATGTGCTTTATGTAAAAGGCATACCAGCCAAAGGCTATAAAGTACTGAAAAAAGCTACCGCTAAACAAGGTGAAATCCCATTTGTAACAACAGATAAGGGAATAGATACACCGTTCTATCATATCCAATGGGATGAAACTTTTGCATTCACATCAATCTACGACAAAACCCTTAAACGTGAACTTCTAAAAGCAAACCATAGAGGTAATGTATTCCGTGCGTTTGAAGACAAACCAATGAAATGGGATGCATGGGATATCGATGTCTACTATCAAGAAAAGACATGGGAAATCGATGAAGTAGTAGGCTTTAAGTGGTTAGAAGTAGGGGGTGTGCGTGCGACGTTGCAAGTTGAACGTAAGTTCTTAAGCTCAACCTTTATCCAAAAGATCCATTTCTATAAAGAAACAAAGCGTATCGACTTCGAAACCTATGTGGATTGGAAACAAAAGCAAATACTTGTGAAAGTAGAATTCCCAGTAGATGTCCATACCAATGTGGCAACATATGATATTCAGTTTGGTAATGTAGAGCGTTCGACACATCAGAATACTTCTTGGGACTTTGCGAGATTTGAAGTGTGTGCACATAAGTGGGCAGACCTTTCAGAGAGAAACTTTGGTATAAGCTTACTGAATGATTGTAAGTATGGTCATGACATTATCGATGGTAATATGCGTCTGACACTTATTAAGTCAGGGATTATGCCAAACCCAGAAGCAGATCAAGAAGAGCATGTGTTTACTTATGCACTTTTACCGCATGAAGGTGATTTTGTGAAAGGTCAAACACATCAAGAAGGGTACAAACTTAATGTGCCAGTGTATGTGACAAAAGGAAAAGGGTATAATGAAGCAAGCATGACAAGTCTTGTGACAGTTGATAGGGACAATGTCATCATTGAAACAGTGAAACAAGGTGAATACGAAGAAGGTACGATTCTACGTGCTTATGAGTATACCAATACACGTACTGAAGCGATGATTACTTGGTATGGCGAAGTAGATAAAGTATACGAATGTGACTTGATGGAACAACGCTTAAGTGAAATAGAAGTAACAGAAGGTCGCTTCAAGATTCAGATCAATCCTTATGAAATCAAAACGTATCTCGTGAAAAAAGCTAAATAAAAAAGCATAAAAAATGAAGGCATACCGCCTTCATTTTTTATGCTTTTTCTAATGGTATAAAGCCACGACCGTTTCCGATAACTTGTGCAGTGTCAGCAATGGTTACGAATGCGTGTGTGTCGTGAAGTGATACCAGAGCTTTCAATTTTGCAACTTCTCTAAGATTAACTGTTGTATAAAGGATGGCTTTATCGTTCTGTGTATAACCACCGATAGCTGGTACAATCGTTACACCACGGCCCATGATATCCATGATTTCGTGAGAAATCTTTTCCCCGGAAGCTGGTGACGTAATGATGGTTACTGTACGACGTCTGTTAAGACCGTCCACAACGTAATTAGTTGTTTGGCTACTTACAAACATACTGGCAGCGGTGACTACGGCGATGTCGATACCGAAGACAAAAGCTGAAGTCAGCATAATGGTCATGTTGATAAGAAACAGTACACTTCCCATGCTGAATGAAAGTTTTTGGTTTAAGATTTTAGCGACAATATCTGTACCACCGACAGAACCACCAGCGCGGAAGATAATCCCCATACCGAGTCCGTTTAACAAACCGCTTACTAAAATGATACTTAAAGGATTGGTAGTAGGAATGATAATGTGCTGTGTTAACTCGAGCCAGAAAGAAAGAAGGGACATGCCGAGTAAACTAAAAATGATAAAGCGTTTCTTTAGATAAATAAAAGCCAAGATAAATAATGGGATATTAAGGAAGATGGTGAGCAAGCTTAGTTTCCAATCGAAAATTAAGTGTAAAAAAAGTGCTAAACCACTTACCCCGCCGCTTAGTAGGCTGTTTGGAGCGAGAAGTCCATTAATGGCGATAGACATAAGAAGTGTGCCTAAAGTGAGTGAAAAAATTGTCCGCATGTGTTTCATCATTTTAATCTCCATAAACTATGTATATTAAGTATAAATAACATGTGTAATTATACAACTTAGGGTAGTTAAAAGCAACATAAAAAGAAGAATTATGTCAAAGAATGTGCTAGACTTAGATAACAAATTAAAAAATAATGATATATTTGGTATATATCACTTTACTAACCTAAAAATAAGTGATATTATAATAAAAAAAGGAGTTATTTGAGGATTAATATCTGATAAAGTGCATAAAAAAAGTCTGAAAAATAACTTTTTGAATCTAAAAACAATGAATAAGAGTTAGGAATGAAAAGATGTCACATAACAAATGTTATATATGACATACACTACTATTAGCAACTTCGTTACTAACAAGCTATACATAAGGAGGCAGTTATGAACAACTGGCAAAAAGAAGACTCAAAAATATGCTTACATGCATGTGAAAACAATCAAGACTATTGGGGAGCTATCGCACCACCAATCGTTCAAACATCTCTTTTCTCATTTAAAGATTGGGATAGTTTCTTAGGAGGTATTACAGCAGAGAGAAATAACTACGTTTATACACGTGGTGTGAATCCAACGACTGAAATCCTTGAAAATAAATTAGCAGAGCTTGAGCGTGGTGAGAAATGTAAGTGTTTCGCATCAGGTATGGCTGCTATTAGTTCAGCGATCTTCACATTCGTAGAACAAGGTGATCACATTCTCTTCGTAAACAACGTTTATGGTCCAGCACTTTCATATGTAAAAACACTTGGTAAATTCGGTGTTGAATACACAAACTGCTTCGTAAAAGATGAAGAAGAAATCAAAGACTACATCAAAGAAAACACAAAGATGATCTACATCGAAAGTCCATCAACAATGAACTTTGATGTACTTGATCTTGAAAAAGTAGCAGCAATTGCAAAAGAAAGAAATATCTTAACAGCAATTGATAATACATGGGCGACACCACTTAATCAAAAACCATTAACACATGGTATTGATATCGTACTTCACTCATGTACAAAATACATCGCAGGTCATAGTGACACTGTAGGTGGTGCAGTAATCGGTAGCTATCAAATTGTAGACCGTATCTTCGAAATCGGTCACCAATTCGGTGGTGGGGTAATGCCTCCATTTGATGCATGGCTTATCCTTCGTGGTCTTCGTACATTACCACAACGTCTTGCATACCAGACAGAAACAACAAAACAAGTTGTAGAACTTCTACAAAACCATCCAAAAGTAAGAAAGATCAACCATCCTCTTGCTTTCACAGGACGCGACAAAGAAGTATACGAAAAGCAAGCTACAGGCTTCACAACATTATTCAGCGTAGAAGTAGACTTCGGAAACTACGATGAACTTACAAACTTTATGAATGCTTTCAAACTCTTCAAACTTGGCGTAAGCTGGGGTGGATTCGAGAGTTTAGCAATCTCACCAAACTACAACAACGAAGCAAACCACAAAGGTTTAGCAGAAGTACGTCAATCAAAAGACCTTATCCGTCTTTACATTGGACTTGAAGCACCAGAACTTATCTTAGAAGACTTAACAAGAGCATTAGATACATTAGGTAAATAATAAAAACAAACTATTAAACTATATAATACATGAGGTGACGACGATGGAATTTACATTCAAACATGATTTTATTGAAGCATTAACTCAAACAAATGGTATTTCAGGACATGAAGGTGAAGTTGCAAAACTTATGTACAACGAATTAAAAGACCTTTGTGATGAAGTACAATTCGATAACTTAGGAAGCATTATCTTCGTAAAAAAAGGTAAAGGTAATGGCCCTAAAGTAATGATTTCAGCTCACTTAGACCAAATCGGTTTCTTAATTTGTGATATCGATGATAAAGGCTTTGCTTACATCAAGCCAATCGGTGGCTGGTGGCCAGCACAGCTTATGACTCAAGACGTATGTGTAACAACTGAAGACGGTAGAGAATACCCAGGTGTTATCGGTCATAAGCCATCAAAAGACTTATCAAAGAAAGCTGCAATCGAGTGGGATGACTTATTCATCGACTTCGGTGTAAAAAACAAAGAAGAGCTTTTAGAAGCAGGTATCAAAGTAGGCGACCCTATCACGCCAGTATCTGCATACAAGCCACTTGTAAACCCAAGATTCGTAGCAACAAAAGCATGGGACAACAGAGTTGGCTGTGCAATCATCAGCGAACTTCTTCGTAACATCCAAAATGTAGAACTTCCATGTGACTTATACCTTGTAGGAACAGTACAAGAAGAAGTAGGTATCCGTGGTGCGAAGACAGCAGCTCAAAAAATCAATCCAGATGTATGTATCTCTACAGATATCGGTGGTTACGGTGATACACCAGGTTGCAAGGCTTACGACTCAACACTTAAACTTGGTGAAGGCCCATCTATCGCAATCTTAGATGCAACAGCTATCGGAAACAGAAAGTTCATCAAACTTGCACGTGAAGTAGCAGATGCAAACAACATTCCTCACCAATCAGACATCATGCTTGGTGGTGGTACAGATACAGGTGAAATGCATAAAGCACATGATGGTGCAGTGCCATTAACAGTATCAATCGCTACAAGATACGGTCATGCACACAACAGTATCATTCACTTAGATGACCTTGAAAACTCAGTAAGACTTTTCGCACACCTTGCAAAAGAGCTTACACATGAAAAAGTAAACGAATTAAAATCTTGGTTCTAATGATCCCTTCAAGTAAATAGGTGTTAACTTCATAGGCTAGGCATGGTATTATAGACAAGTAAATAATACATCCTAGCCTATTTTTTGTTTGGGGTGTCAAATGTTTTTGGAGTAAACTTATAAGGAAATGACAGAAAGGAAGAACAACATGAAACAAATGGTAAGAGATTTTTTAACGAAACATGGTATGCATTTTGAAGCTATCGATATGGCGACAGCTTGCGATACTTTTATCAAGGAAATGAGTAATGGACTTGACGGGGAAGCAAGTAGCCTTGCGATGATCCCAACATACTTGACAGTAGAAAACCGTCAGTACCAAAATGAATCTGCAATGGTTATTGATGCAGGTGGCACGAACTTTAGAGTAGGGCTTGTAACATTTGATGCAGAGATGCAACCTGTGATAAGTGATTTTAGTAAAACACAAATGCCAGGAATCAAAGAAGAACTTACAAAAAAAGAATTTTTTGGTGCCTTTGTAGACCATACTAAAGAAGTAGCAAAAAAATCACAAGACATTGGTTTTTGTTTCTCTTATCCAGCTGAGATTGGCGAAGATAAAGACGCTACGCTTGTGCGCTGGACAAAAGAAGTGAAAGCACCAGAAGTAGTAGGGGAAAAGATTGGCGCTAATCTTGTAGAAGGACTTAAAGAACTTGATGGCAAAGACAGAAGCGTTGTTATCTTAAATGATACAGTAGCCACACTACTTGGTGGAAAAGGTATCACTGCACACCGCAGATTTGATGGTTACATTGGCTTTATCTTTGGTACTGGTACAAACGCTTGCTATATGGAACAAGTGGATAATATAAAGAAACTCAGTGGTAGTACAGAATCTACAATGATTATTAATATGGAATCAGGTGGCTATAACAAACTTCCACGTGGTGTAGTAGATGAAGCTTTTGATGCGACAACTGCAAATCCTGGAGATTACCAATTTGAAAAAATGGTAAGCGGACGTTACTTAGGACCAGTGGTACAAGAAGTCCTTCACTTAGCAGCAAAAGAAGGGTTATTGAGTGCAGCATGTAACGAAAAGCTTTTAGCGATTAAAAACTGCCAGCTTATCGATGTAAGCTTATTTATGGCAAATCCACATGATGAAGCAAACTTACTTGTACAAACAATCGCAGAAGATAGCGATAGAACATTGCTTTATATGATAATAGATGCTATGATTGAACGTGCGGCAAAAGCATGTGCTATGCAATTAAGTGGTATTATCATCAAGACAAATACAGGACTTGATCCTGCAAAACCAGTAGCCATTGTAGCAGAAGGTACGACTTTCTACAAACTCAAAGACTACAAAGAGAAACTTGACTTCTATATGAAAGAGTTCCTCGTGAAAAACCACGGTAGACACTATGAATTCCTTCAAGGTGAAGACCTTAACCTAATAGGAACAGCTATTGCAGCTTTATCGAACAAATAAGGAGACTAGAATATGAGACCATATGTATTTAAACCAGTCTATGTAGAACGTATATGGGGTGGAAGAGGATTTGAAAAATACAGAACAGATATGCCAGAAGGCGTAATCGGTGAAAGTTGGGACGTATCAGGTCATAACGCAGGCATGAGTGTTGTAGCAGATGGACCAGATGCAGGACTTACTCTTGTAGAGCTTACAGAGAAATACGGTGAAGCTTTCATAGGAACAAAAGTAAAAGGAGAGTTCCCTCTTCTTGTAAAACTTATTGATTCAAACGATAGTTTATCAGTACAGGTACATCCTGGTGATGAGTATGCTAGACGTGTGGAAAATGAGTTTGGTAAAACTGAATGTTGGTACGTTGTAGACGCAAAAGAAGATGCAAGCCTTATTATGGGTACAACTACTACAGATAAAGAAGCTTTCAAGCAAGCTGCCTTAGATGGTGAACTTGATGCACATCTTAACAGAATCCCTGTTAAGAAAGGTGATTTCTTCTATATTCCAAGTGGCCTTATCCATGCGATTTGCCCAGGTGTAATCATTGCAGAAATCCAACAAAGTAGCGATATCACATACCGCGTATACGATTACAATAGAGGTCGTGAGATGCACCTTGATAAAGCAATGGACGTATCTGACCTTACACTTAAGCCACAACTTGCAATTGATGAGAGACTTCTTTGTCAAGGTGAGTACTTCACAGTAGAAAAACTTGTGGTAGATGGTGAGCTTGTAGAGACAAGCAACGAAGAGAAATTCTTCATGTACACTGTTGTTGAAGGCGAAGGCACACTTGCAAGCTTCGATACAACATTAGAACTTAAGACAGGTGATAGCGTATTTATACCAGCTACACTTGGTTCTTACTCATTTGCAGGTAACTTAACAGTACTTAAAAGCTACGTATCATAAGATACACTAGAACACATTAGCTAGACACAGACCACTAGACACGGCTGGGGGAAGCTTTTAATACTGGCAAGATACACATATAAACCATTCATCTTCGGATGAATAACGATCATTTAAGGAAATTATGGAGGCTATTATGAGCTTAGAAATTAAAGTAGGGATTTCAGCAAGACACTTACACATTTCACAAGAACACTTAAACATTTTATTTGGAGAAGGTAGTGAACTTCACCCAATCAAAGAACTTATGGGTGGTCAATTTGCAGCTGACGAACGCGTAACAGTAGTTGGCGCACAAGGCAGAAAACTTGATAACGTTCGTATCCTTGGACCAATCAGAAAAGCTACACAAGTAGAAGTATCTGCAACAGATGCGATGTTCTTAAAAGTAGCTGCACCACTTCGTGACTCAGGTGACGTAGAAGGTACAGCAGCTGTAACACTTATCGGACCAAAAGGCCAAGTAGAACTTGCAGAAGGTTGTATCGTAGCGAAAAGACATATCCATATGTCACCAGCAGATGCTGAGCGTTTCGGTGTAGCAGACAAAGAGCTTGTATCAATCGACTTCCCAGGTGAAAGACGTGGTACATTACACGACGTATTAGTACGTGTAGATCCAACTTTCACACTTGAAATGCACCTTGATACAGATGAAGCAAACGCTTTAGCTGTAAAACAAGGCCAAATGGTAGTATACAACGCATAATATTCCCAAAAACCTTACCAAGTGAGCAATCATGAGGTAAGGTTTTTTATTTCACCTTACAATAGTTTGAAAAATATAAAAAATAATATATAATAGGCATGTACGGGTTATGCATAAAATGAGGGGGAAATAATGATGGAATCAAAATGGTTGCAAGAAAGACAAGCGGATGCAGCAACAGCAAGAAAGAAAGCGAAAAACAAAAGAAATACCATACTTATCGGAAGTACAATAGCAGTGGTCGTTGCACTTATCGCAATGGTAATCACCCTTGAGGATTATCAATTACAAGGGGGCCTTATCTGCATCGTGCCAATCTATCTTTTCTTAGTATTGGTATCAGTAGTAGGCTTAAGAAAACAAATTAAAGAAATGCCTTTAGCGGTAGAGGCAGATTTAGCACCATATCTTACAAGTGATGCAGCAGTAGAAGACTTTGAGAAAGAAATGTACGAAAAGCCAAAGGCAGAAATCAAAGTTGGAGGAGGCATTAATGAATGTACGATTAAAATAACGAACAATTGGTTTACAGCACAGCTTAAACAGTTTGGTAAGCCATATCGTGTATTCAAACTTGAAGAAGTAGGGCATGTACATGGCGCGCGTATTGACCAATCACAGTTTGTGATTGATGTATGTCGTACAGATGAAAAAGTACTTTTTAGCTTTCATCCCACAGGAAAAAAAGAATACTTCAAATTACTCCAGTTCTTACTGGATGAATTGCCAGATGTAGATTGGAAAGCTTATACAAAAGGGATGCCATCAAAAGCAAGTTAAACTTACATACAAAAAAAGAGGATTGCCTAGGCGATCCTCTTTTTTTGTATGTGCTCATTAGTAAAGCTGCTCGATGTAGTAGCCAGCTTCTTCAAAAGTAGACTTGATTTGCTGAATGTGCTCATAACCATTGGTTTCAACGGTGATTTCTAAGAGTACATTTTTGAAGCGGTTACGTGCTTTGAATTGATTATGCTCTAAGTTAACTACATTCGCATTGATACTGCTCAGCATCTTAGAGACCTCTACAAGTTGGCCTGGTGTATTTGGTAGCTCCACAGTGAAGCAGAAGAGACGACCACGTGATACAAGACCACTACGAATAAGTGCAGAGATGGTAAGCATATCGATATTACCACCGCTGATAATGGATACCACTTTTTTGCCTTTGACATTAAGCTTGCGAAGCGCTGCAAGAGAAGCAGCACCAGAAGTTTCAGCCATAAGCTTGTGCTTTTCTGTAAGCATTAAGAAAGCATCTACAATCATACTGTCTTTGACAGTGATGATATCATCTACGTACTCTTTGATGTAAGAGAAAGTAAGGTCACCAGGTGTTTTTACAGCGATACCTTCTGCGATGGTATCTACTGAATCAAGGGCTGTAAGGGTACCAGACTTGAAGCTACGCTCCATAGCATTAGCACCTTCAGCTTGTACGCCGATGACTTTAATCTTTGGATTGATAGACTTCGCATAAAGAGCGACACCGCTGATCAGGCCACCGCCACCAATAGGGCAAAGGAGGATATCAGCACTTGGAAGCTCATCTAAAATTTCTTGGGCAACAGTCCCTTGACCATAGATAATATCTGGGTCATTAAAAGGATGAATGAAAGTCGCACCTTCTTCTTTCTCGATACGGGTTGCTTCCTTATAAGCATCGTCGTAGCAGCTACCTGTAAGCACGACATTACCACCAAAGTCCTTAGTTGATTGGACTTTAAGGTAAGGTGTGGTCTCAGGCATAACGATCGTTGAGTCAACTTTTGTTAAAGTAGCAGCATAAGCCACGCCTTGAGCATGATTACCAGCTGAAGAACATACAACGCCGCGTTCTTTTTCTTCGTCGGAAAGACTTCTAATTTTATTTAAAGCACCACGAATTTTGTAAGCACCAGTTACTTGTAAGTTTTCACATTTAAGATAAACTTCATTACCAGAGATTTTAGAAAAGATAGGGCTATAAAGAAGAGGTGTCTTAATGACAACGTCTTTTATATTTTCTCTGGCTTCTCGTATTAATTGTTCGTACATGATTTGCACCTCTATTCAGATTAAACTTGTTCTCTATTATAAAACAAACTGCATCATTATACAAATATTAATTTACCCCACTTAGCCCTAAAAATATAAAAAATAAAAAGAAGATTAGTAAAAGTGACTAATGATAGGAAGATTTTGGTGAAAAAAATTTATCAAACCCTAAGAAGGTTTTAAGGTTATCTTAATAAAATCTTAAGAATTTTCCTTTATGCTAAAAGTATACAAAATAAAAAATAAACTTTTCTATAGAACTATCTAAAGTGACAATAGAAATGGGAAAATGTATAGTTGGTAGGAAAACTATGGTAAAATACTAGGAAAAAGCATAAGATGGGCAAGAGATTGAAGGAGGAGAGAAACACATGAAACATAAAAAGCTTATAGTAGGAATAGGAAGTGTAACCGTTGTGCTAATGGCGGCAGTTGGTATGTTAGGAGCAAAGGGAAGCGATCAAGCACCACTTGAAGGGGATCTGAAAGGAAAGTACGTTCAAGTAGCCAAAGCAACCAAGCAAGATATAGAGTCAAAGATTTCTTCTACAGGGATGATTTATGCGAAAGATGCAGAAAAAGTCTATGGAGAAGTGAACACACAAATAAAAGAAGTAAAAGTAGAAGTGGGCGACACGGTCAAAAAAGGTGATGTGCTCTTCATATTAGATGAAGAAACAAAAGAAAACTTACAAAGAGATCTTACTCAGCTAGACTTACAGCTAGAAAGTGGTCGCATCGCACTAAGCCAAATCCAAAATGCAAGTGTAAAGACCATTACAGAAGCAGAGCTTGGGGTGGCTAATAAAGAAAATGCTCTAGCAGAATGTGATGAAAATATGAGAAAACTCACCTTATCACTAGAGCTTGCACAAGAAGACTTAGAAAAAGCACAGAATCATTATGACGTTACAAAGACGCTCTACGACGGAGGACTTGAATCAAAAACAAATGTAGATGAGGCAAGTAAAAATGTACGACGTCAAGAAGATCAAGTAGCAAGCCTCACAAGCCAAGTACAAACATTAGAAGCTAATAAAAATATCATGGTCAAACAATTAGAAACAGCTACATATGACTTAAGTGTGCTTCGTAATGAAGTACAAGATGAAACAAAAGCACAAAATATTACCATGAAGCAAAATGACTTAGCAAGCCTTGAACTTAAAAGAGAAGCGCTTCTTCAGCAGATCGAAAAAGCAACCACACAAATCGTGGCACCAGTAGACGGTGTGGTAGCAGCACTTAATGTAGCTGAAGGCCAATTCATCACACCAGGAGCAGAACTCATTAAAATCATCAATCCCGAGCAGCTCATAGTGAAAGCAGAAGTGTCACCATACTATGCACCACAACTTGAAGAGGGACTTAAAGTAATGGTGAAGTACAACGGTTCAACCACAGTAGAAACAACAGGAACCATTACGATGGTATCACCGGTAGCGATCCAAAAAGCAGGCGCCAGCAATGCAGCTGCAGCCACAGCGATTCCGATTGAAATTGCATTGGATGAAAAGACCGTGCTTAAAGAAGGCTTATTAGTGGATCTAAAAATCATCACAGAAGAAGTAAAAGACGTGGTGGCGGTACCACTTCTAGCAACCTTAGAAGATAGCGAAGAAGAAAGCTATGTATTCGTCGTTAAAGAAGGAGGAATCCTAGAGAAACGTACGGTTAAGGAAGGTACTGCAAATAATCAATATATACAAGTAAGTGACTTAAATGAAGGTGAAATCGTGGTTACAAACCCTACAGAAGCACTTAAAGACGGCATTGGGGTAAACTATGAGCCATTTGCAGCGAAGTCAGGTGAAAACCAATGATTCAGATAGAAAAGATGAACAAAGTCTATAAGAATGGTAAGTTAGAACTCCAAGCACTTTTTGATGTGGACTTAACAGTAGAAAAAGGTGAGTTCCTCTCCATTATGGGAACGTCAGGTTCAGGGAAGACCACCTTCCTTTCTATACTTGGATGTCTAGACCAAGCTACAGAAGGTCTTTATATACTGGATGGGGTGAATATATCGGAGCTTAGAGACAAAGACTTTGCCAAGCTACGTAATGAAAAGATAGGCTTCGTATTCCAAGCCTTCAATCTTCTAGCGAAGCAGACGATCCTTGAGAACGTAGAACTTCCCATGCTTTATGCAGGTGTAGGCTATAGGGAACGTAAAGAACGTGCCTTAGAAGCACTGGAGAAAGTAGGCCTCGGTAATCGTGTGAAGCATAAGCCAAACGAAATATCAGGGGGACAGAAACAACGTGTAGCAATCGCACGGGCACTAGTGAATCGTCCAGCAATTTTATTTGCAGATGAGCCTACTGGGAACTTAGACAGTAGTTCAAGCGTCGAAATCATGAGGATCTTCCAACAGCTCAATAACGAAGGGGCAACCATTGTCATGGTAACCCATGAACCAGAGATTGCAGCTTATACTAAGCGTAAGGTTGTATTCCGTGATGGACGTATCGTAGCAGATGAAAAATTAAATCAAGTGGTCATCGAGTAAGGGGGGAAGGACATGAATATTATTGAATGTATAAAAGGTGCCGTACGTCAGCTCGTAGGCAACAAAATGCGAACCTTCCTCACCATGCTAGGGATGTTTATCGGTATAGGTTCGGTTATTATGGTACTTTCCATAGGTGCAGGCGTTAGACAAATGATGGTATCAACCTTTGAAGACATTGGTCGAGGGACAGTTATGGTACAGACAGCCAACTATGAAGTAGCCAATATGATAACAGGTGAAGATTTAGAAGCGATCCGCGAGATGCCAGAAGTGGAAGATGCTATCATGCTTGGAGAAATCATGTTTGTAAGCCTTAAAAACTACAAGGATGAAGATAAAAGTGTGATCTGCCAAGGTGTACCGTATAATATTGATGTGGTGCAGTCCTTAAACATTGTGGAAGGACGTATGTACACACTTCAAGAAGAGGTGGCAAAAGCGAGTGTTGCCATCGTATCAGAAACGTATGCCAAAGCTATTATGGGTGTCGATGACCCAGCAGCAGCACTTGGAGAAATAGTAGAACTTAATTTGATGGGAGAAACCCACAGTTTTGAAATCGTAGGGGTGTTTGAAGCTACGACATTCCCAGGTATGCCAGAAGAAATGATGCCACTTAATGTGAATGTACCATTCTCAGTAATGGATCAAATCATGAACTTTGGGGATCTACGTGCGTATCAGGCAGCTTTCATGGTGAAAGATGACTTCAATCCATCAGAAGTAGCATACCAAGCAGGCAGATTGCTAGATAAAAGACATAATACACAAAATAGTTTCAAGACCCAAAGTGCAAGTGCCATGATTGATCAGATGGATGCAGTCATGGGTGTTGTGACAGGGTTTATCAGCTTTGTAGCAGCTATATCATTACTTGTTGGTGGTATAGGGATTATGAATATTATGCTTGTGACCGTTAAGGAGCGTACAAGAGAAATCGGTATAAGAAAAGCCGTTGGTGCAACCAATGGCGAAATCTTACGACAATTCTTGATAGAAGCTGTCATCTTAACGTTACTAGGTGGTATAATAGGAATGATATTAGGCTACGGTGGTGGCGTCTTAGTAGGCACACTTTTTGCGATAGAAGTACATTTAACCATTGATATGATTATCTTTGCAGTGGGGACCTCAAGTGTTATCGGTATTTTGTTTGGTGTTTATCCAGCAAAACAAGCGGCAAAACTAGATCCTGTAGAAGCACTTAGATATGAGTAAAGAAAGATACACCTATTTTAAAAAATAATATGAGGAGGCGATTAAATGAGTAGTAAAAAACTAGCGATTTGTATGCTGAGTGCAGCGATGCTGATGCAAGCAGCGACACCAAATGTATATGGTGCAACCAAAGAACCAAAAGTACTCACATTAGAAAAAGCCATCAAGAGTGCACAAGATACAAGCACACAACTTAGGTTACAAGAGCGTAATACAGAACTTGCCAAAGAAAATGCAGATATGGCAAAGCTTCTTTATGGTTACTATGCCTATGACGAAGCCAATATACAGCCTAAGTATATGGAAAAGCAGCAAAGCATGATGAAAGATAACATCGAACTCAGTATGATGGAACTTTTTGATAGCATTCTTGCCACTGAGGCACAAGTGAAAAACTTAGAAACCAATATCGAGCTTCAAGAAAAGCAGATTCAAAAAGCAAAAATCGAAGAAGCCAATGGGATTCAAAGCACGCTTTATGTAGAAGAAATCCTACTACGTTTAGAGCAGTCTAAAGGGGAAAAAGAAAAGCTCATCAAAGACATCGATCAGATGTATACACAGCTTTGCAATATGATAGGTACAAGTAAGCAAATGTACATCCTAGAAAAGCCAGAGCTTACCTTTGAACCTTACCGTAAAGTTATGAATGTAGACAGCTTTGCAAAAAGTAAAGCAGAAGACCACATTGATTTATGGAAGGCAAATGAAGAATTAAGAGTGGCACAAGATACCCCAATCTATACCCAAGACTATATGCAATACATCACTAAAAAAGCAGAACGTGAAAATAAGAAAGACCAAGTGGAACTTACACAAGATCAACTTGAAAAGCGTATCAAAGATACATACCTTATGATGAAAAAATTAGAAGCAGACTACACCCTTAAAGAGCAGCAACTTGTGCTAGAAGAAAAGCAGCAGCAAGTAAATGCACTGTATTATGAAAAAGGCATGATGTCTCAGCTTGATTATGATATGAGTGTACTTAAATACGAGATGCTTAAATTAGAGATTGCAGGCATGGTCAATCAACACAGCTATCTTAAATTTAGATTAGACCATCCACATCTTTTATAATAAAAGTATCCCATGATAGAAGAATTGCCTCGGCCGTACGAGGCAATTTTTTTGTGGAAAAAAGCTTGCCTTAATATTGTGTTAAAAAAGATTTGGCATAATGGAGCAAATAGAGTATATGGAGGCGTAAAAGTGACCAGTTATTTACTAAAAGAAAAGATGACTTCAAAAGAAGCATACACAAAACTTAAGAAAAATCTTAAGGATACAAGTATTTTAGAAATAGGCCTTAATGAGAAAGGTGAACCTTTTGTAAGAACGGAATGGTACATCTACATAGCCAAAGTAAAGCAAGATACAGTGAAATTACCAAACATATGGTCACAGCAGAAAAAACCATACCTTATAGGTGGTATAGGACTTGTGCTGTTTTTTATGTTTTTTATAGGGGGCCTTATAACTGATGTGATGGTTATAGGTATATTGTTTAGTTTAGGATTAGTGAATGTATGGAAGCGTAGCGAAATAAGAGCTATGAAGCATGCTATTTGTGAGGCGTTAAATCATTAAGAAAGGATTAAGCTTATGGGAATCAAACGAAGGTTTTTCATACCACTGCTAGTTGGTGGAAGTGGGATCATATTATTTTGCGCAGGTTATAAGCCGCAACAACAGCCGGAACTACCTACGACACTACAAAAAGGAAATGAAATACCATCAACACAAGTAGCAAATGAGGAAAACATTTGGAGAGGTGTACAGAAACTTTTAGAGGCAGATACCATAGATGGGATCACAACTATAGACGTTATGCAAGGACGTATGGAAGAAGATCACTATGGAAGATACTTTGTGACATGTCAAGTGCTTGGGGTTGAAGAAGGTGGCGACATCAATCTTTATGACTCCTATATGGTGATTCAACAAAAAGAACAGGAAGACTATGTGATCTTACCTTTAGGAATGGAATTTGTACAGAGTGGCATAGACCCTGTGAAGAAAGATATTACAGCAAGTATGATGAAAGTAGCTAATGGATGGGATGTGCCTTACGAAGAGTTTGAAAGTAAGTGGGTGAAAAAATCAGGTGAAGTCATACCTGCTGAAGCAATCTATGACACACAAGCATTAATCGCTTTTATGACAGAGTATGTGGATAAATGGCCACAAGTACTAAGTACTTATGATATGAGTGGCATTTCAAAGTACTACGACATAGAAGGCTTAACTTATCAAAACTATGAACAAGCACTTCAGTTTTTAAAAACGCAACAACTGCAATTAGAGCTTTATGATGCAGAGATTATGGAGATTAATCCGACAAAGGAAAGTGATGTCTTTCAAGTAATGGTACGTGGAAAGTTCCAGACATGCACTAGAGATGCACTCCATAAACAAATAGTAGACACACGCTATACCATTAAAAAGACCGATTCAGTATTCAAAATAATAGATGCGGCAAGCAGATTGAAAGAGTAATTTTATAAAAAGTATGGATTTTATAAAGAATTTTAGGTAATATGATAGTAAATAGAATAGATGCTTAATAGAAAGGAACTCACAGATGCGTACTCAGATAAAAAGAGTCACACTAGCAATCATTCTTCTTGTGATTAGTGTAAGCGTAGGTGTAGCGACGAAAAACAAAAAAATTATTATCATAGAAGATGAAACCATAACACCATTACCGCAGAAATCTACAAAGTCTATAGAAAGCTATTATCCGATAGCCAAGGATAGTTTATGGAACTATACGACAAAAGATGGCGAACTCGTTGTATCTGTAGATTTTATAAAAGACAATGTGATGCAACTACGCTATCAGACAGAAGAAGAAACCCTTGTGAGGGTATATGTAGAAGAAGCTGATATACTTTATGAGGTAGCGACAATAGAGGATGGCTTCGTCAAGAATGATTATACACTTTTACGCCAATATAAAGACCCTGTGCTTATGCTCCCTTTAGAAAAAGGAGAAAGTTGGAATCTACATGATGGCGCTGTAAGAACCATTACAGCCATCGATGAAGAAGTCTTTACACCAGGAGGAACCGTCAAGGCAATTGAAGTACGAACACTCCATAAAGACTACGAACTTATCCAATACTATGCAGAAAAGATAGGGATTGTGAAAGCACAATATGAAAAGAACAATAAAAAGCAGGTCATGAAGCTAGAGAGCTTTGAAATGAATACACCACTGAAAATTCAGGTGCCTGCATATTATCCAAATACGAGAACAGAGAGACTTAGCACAGTGTATCAGACCATCGCGGTTATGACTAATGAAGAGCCGCGTCATTTTCTTACAGATATACTAAGTATCGAGCCTAAAGAAAATATGCTACAACCTTTGCCGAATGATGCAGAGATTAATATGATTTATCTTGATAAAGAAAAGCAAAAAGTGCAGGTAGATTTATCAATGGAGTATGCTGACAGTGGCTACACACGTGCCGAACAAGCTTTAGCAATTCAAAGCATTGCAGACACCATTGGTACATATTATAAAGTAGAGGAAATCATGGTGACCGTGAATGGTCAGTTGTATGTAGATGGGATCAAAGTAAGGAGGGAATGATGAAGAGAAGAAGTCTTCACGTACTTGTGTTTTGTTTATGGTGCATACAATGTACCTTATTATTTGCAGTAAATAAGCCGATTATTACACCACTAGGGAATGTCAATCAAATGAAAGTGCAACTTCAGCTAGGAGAGAAGGGGATGCTTTCAAGAGATGGCAGCCTAGCAACAGTAGTAGAAAGTGGTGCAGTGATTACAAAACCCGGAAGGTATTATCTCACTAAGACTTCAGAAAAAAACAACATCAGTATCACACAATTTACTATACCCTACCAAAGGGTAGTGACCCAATACAAACTGACAACGTTAGATGAACTCGAAGAAGTCATCAAGCAACTTTTTGAACAACAAGTATCAGAAGTAACCTTACGTTTTCCCACAGGGAACTACACAAGTGAGCAAGTCTTCAAACTGATAGAAACAACAGCAGAGCGGGTCAGTATGAAATACCCAGCCCTGACGTATGAAGAATATGGCATGACCTATGCAGGTGGTGCGAGACCTATACTCACGATGAAAATAACGTATCCTATTGAAGATGCGGCACTTGCTAAGCAGTATACACAGAAGATGTATACGCTGATTCCTCAAATCATCAACGGGCAAGTTACAGAAAATATGATGGATTATGAAAGAGAATGGGAACTAGTGGACTATGTAGTCAACCAAGTGACCTATCTAGATAATGGTTCCAATCAGATTCATACAATGGAAGGGGCAGTCATCGACCGAGTGGCCGTATGTGATGGCTATTCAAGACTTATAATGTACTTGCTCAATAGTGTGGGTGTGCCTACACAGATGGTTATAGGTAAGACTGGCGATATAGGACACTCATGGAATATGGTGAAAATCCAAAACAAAATGTACCATTTAGATGTGACTTGGGCAGACCAAGACAAAAATCAAATCGGTAATTTTTATGATTATGTCAATGAAAATGATGATTATATGGCACTTACCCATACATGGGATAGAAAGACAACACCTCGTGCAGTAGACCGTATGTATAGTTCGGTTTATATGCCAATGGAAGTACCCAGTGTTTACCGTGTGGATGATGCCACAGAATGGCAACAAGTAAGAAAACAGCTTGGGAAAGATGGGTATAAAGAAGCGACCCTTATGTTCTATAACAATAGTGCAAAGAAATGGAATAAAGATAAGCTGCTGAATCAAATCATGGAAGCAGAAAATGCAGGTATCCAGTATTTTGATTTTGAAAAGTATAATACATGGATCGTTCAATACCGTACGACCTATTAAAAATATAAAAGAGCCAATGCACGTGCATCGGCTCTTTTATATTTCTAGTTAATGCGACCAATCACCTGAGGTGCGACAGAAAGGACATGTAATTTGATGGTCGGGTTTGGTGTAAAGTTCAAGCAGTGCCGAATCTGGATAAAAAGCACCGGATAAAGATGCGGAGGGATCAATCGCATTGGCTAAGTACTCTGGTCCGTACAAATCATAACCACAACGATTACAACGTAAATAATGTGCCATAAAAATCACCTCAAGATTATTTTTGCATTGTTAATATGTGTAGTCTAAAGAAAATTATGCATAAAAAAGCAATCATTTGGTATCCTAATGCGTATAGTATAATTTTGAGGAGGCAGTCAAATGAAAAAAACATATAAACCTCTTGTAGGTTTAATGCTTGCAACAGCAGTATTCAGTACTACAGCTTTTGCTTGTACCACAGCACCAAGACCAAACATCACAAGAGGTGAGAAAGTACAACCAGCAAAACCAGAGACTAAACCAGAGGTAAAACCAGAGACTAAGCCAGAGGTGAAACCAGAAGTAAAACCAGAGGTAAAGCCAGAGACAAAGCCAACACCAAAACCAGAGGTAAAGCCAGAGACTAAACCAACACCAAAACCAGAGGTAAAGCCAGAAACAAAGCCAACACCAAAACCAGAGGTTAAACCAGAAACAAAGCCAACACCAAAACCAGAGGTTAAACCAGAAACAAAGCCAACACCAAAACCAGAAGTAAAACCAGAAACAAAGCCAACACCAAAGCCAGAGTGTAAGCCAGAGACTAAACCAACACCAAAACCAGAAGTAAAGCCAGAGACTAAACCAACACCAAAACCAGAGGTTAAGCCAGAAACAAAGCCAACACCAAAACCAGAATGTAAACCAGGTACAAAACCAGAGGTTAAACCATTCGAAATTGATAATTTCAAGATGATTAGTGGTGCATTAGAGAAACTAGGCGTTTCACAAGATGAGCTACACACCATGATCAAAGAAGGCAAGAAGCTTCCAGAAGTACTGGAAATGAAAAATATAAAAGTAAAATGCTTCAAGAAAGCACTTATCAATCAATACAATGAAGCTATCAATGAAGGTGTAAAAAACGGTCAGCTTACTAAATCAGAATCAAAAATGCTTAAGTCAGCAATCAAAGAAAAAGTAATGAGTTGGCTAAAACAATAAACTATTGACAAAAGTCTAAATAAATCATAGTATAAGAAAGACTAAAGGGACTATTAATCACTGAAAAAGTGGATTGATAGGCCCTTTTACTTATACTAGGAGGGAAATATGACATACATAACAAACAAAAAACAATGGATTACAGCGATGATGAAAGACAAAGCTTTCTTAGCAACACTCGTAGCTATTGCAGTGCCTATCGTGGTACAGAACCTCATTAGTTCATCACTAAATATGATCGATACGCTGATGATTGGGCGCGTAGGTCAAGAAGAGATCGCAGCAGTAGGTCTTGCAAATCAACTTTTCATGCTTATTATGTTAGGACTCACAGGGATTTGTGCAGGAAGTGGTATCTTCATCTCACAATACTGGGGAAAGAAAGATACGAAAAATATCAAAAAAATGCTCGGCCTTGCACTTGTAGCAGGTGTCATCTACTCTTTAGTAGTAACCGTGCTGGTACAGCTTTTCCCAACGGCGTGTATTGCCTTTTTTAATAAAGAACCACGTATTCTAACCTTAGGTACCGATTATTTAAAGATGGTATCCATAAGCTATGTGTTCACAGCGATTACCTTTGCTTATAGCTTTTCATTACGAAGTATCGGACGCACGAAGTTACCGATGGTAGCCAGTGGTGTAGCCGTTGCCATTAATATTGTAGGAAATGCAGTCTTTATCTTTGGCTTACTAGGGGTACCAGCTATGGGCGTTGTAGGTGCAGCCTTAGCAACCCTTATTGCCCGTATTGTAGAAAGCATCATTATCGTGGCATGGGTATACATACAAAAGTACGAATTGGCAGGGACGGTACGTGAACTTTTTATCATTCCAAAAGAATTAGTACAAAAGTCCTTCGTACCAACGATGTCAATCATAGCCAATGAACTTTGCTGGGGACTTGGTGCCATCGTATATACCAAAGCGTATGGTTATATCGGTTCAGAGGCAGTGACGACCATTCAGATAGCCAATACAGTGACTAACTTCTTCTTGGTAGTCATCTTTGCTATGGCATCAGCAGCTTTAACGATTGTAGGAAATGCCATCGGTGAAGGTGACCATGAGAAAGCGAAGCTCTATTCAAGACGTATCGTCTTTATCTCATTAAGTGTAGGGATCATTCTGTGTCTAGGGATTGCGGTGACAGCACCACTTATTGTAATGTGCTTCAAAGTCACACCAAACGTATCGGCTATGACTATCCGTATCCTTCTTATTAACGCCTTGATTCTGATACCACGTATTTATAACATCATTATGATTATTGGTATTTTTAGAGGTGGCGGGGATACGGTATGCTCAGTATTCCTAGAAGCGGGAACCATGTGGCTTATCGGGGTACCACTCTCTTTCTTAGGTGCTTATGTATGGGGACTTCGCTTAGAGTATGTGGTGGCACTTCTTATGATGGAGGAAGTGGTGAAAGGTACTTTATGCCTTATACGCTTTAGAACCAATAAGTGGATTCATGACGTAGTTAAAGATTGACAAAAAAATAACATAAGCGTATACTGAATTTAATAAACAATTAGGGGTGAACTTATGGAAATTAAGGTGTGTGTGGGAAGCGCCTGCTATGTTAAAGGGTCCCATGAAGTGATCGAAGCATTTCAAAAGTTTATTAAACAGTATGGGCTTGATGAGAAGGTAGAATTAAAAGCAGCATTTTGTCTAGGAAATTGTACCCGTGCAGTTTCGGTACAGCTAGATGGCATTACTTATGGTGTAGAAAAAGAAGAAGTAGAAGCGTTTTTTAAAGAGTATGTGTATAGGAGGGTGACGGGATGCAAGTAATGAATTTTTCCAGTACGAACTGCAAGAATTGTTATAAGTGTGTACGAACCTGTAGTGTAAAAGCAATTGAAATTAAAGATGACAGAGCAAGTATCATTCCTGAGCGTTGTATTGCTTGCGGGCACTGTCTTGTGGTATGCCCACAAAATGCAAGAGATGTGAAATCTAGTTTGAAAGCAGTGATGGGGGCCATTGCAGAGGGGGTAGAGGTCGTGGTATCTTTAGCCCCTTCTTATAGAGGCTACTATGAAGAAAGTGGCAAGTTTATCGCAGCACTTCGGGCGTTGGGCTTTTCACGTATCGAAGAGACAGCACGTGGGGCAGAAATCGTATCGAAAGCTTATGAGGATTATATCTTACATACGGAACAGACAGAACTGATCACCACTTGCTGTCCATCTACAGTACGCTTAATCGAGCGCTACTACACAGATTTGATGCCAGTGCTAATCCCCATTGTATCCCCTATGATTGCTCATGGGCGTGTCATGAAAGCTGAAAACAAAGAAGCGTATACAGTCTTTATAGGGCCTTGTATCTCGAAAATATGTGAGTCATTAAGTGATGAACTGGCACAAGACATCGATGCCGTACTTACCTTTGATGAAGTGATGGCATACCTTCATGAGAAGGGGATCGACTATAAAAAACTGGTAGATGAAGAGCCAGACCATGTAGGAACGGCGAGGGGGAATCGCTATCCTGTAGTAGGTGGGGTACTGAATGGCATACGAGGTACACTGGAGAAGAAGCACCTAGAAGTACTTCGTGTTCACGGCATGACACAGTGTACAGAAGTATTGGAAGTGCTCCGAGCAGGTAAATTAAAGAACGTCTGTATCGAAATGAACATCTGTAATGAAAGCTGCCTGCAAGGGCCAGGTGGGCATAATCAAGAAGGTAGTGTCTTTACACGCATCCAAACATTAGGGCGACTCTTACGTCAGCAAAGTAAAGAAGCAGTACCAAGTGAAGATGTGGAAGTGCCTTTAGATCGTCATTTCAAAAACAAGCAAGTGACTATTTATAAAGGCACAGAAGAAGAGCTTACAGCAGTACTGGAAAGTATGGGCAAATACGAAAAGAAAGATGAGCTTAACTGTGGTGCATGTGGTTACAATACGTGTAGAGATAAAGCCGTAGCAGTCATTAACGGCATGTCCCAAATCGATATGTGTTTGCCTTATACAAGGAGTATCGCAGAACGTTTAAGCAATGAAATCTTTCATAATTCACCCAATAGCATTTTGATTTTGGACAAGAAATGTCGCCTCATCGATATGAATCCAGCAGCAGAGGCACGCTTTGGGTATAAAGCAGAGCTTATGCGAGGCAAAAACATTAGCCTCATGATGGAAGCCAAACCTTTCGAGAAGTGCTTAAAAGAGAAGACTTCTGCCACCAAAGAGAAAGTCACATTAGAAGCGTATGACCTCATAGCTTATCGGGATATGATTTACCTTGAAAAGCAGAAGGCACTCCTCGTCTTATTTGCAGATATTACAGATGAAGAAAAAAGAAAAAAAGAAGTGAATCACCTAAAGGTTAGCACATTGGATGTGACACAGTCTATTATTGATAAGCAGATGCGCGTCGCACAGGAAATCGCAAGTCTTCTAGGAGAGACTACTGCTGAGACAAAAGTAGCCATCATGAAGCTACGTAATGTCCTTCAAGAGGAAGGTGAGGCATAATGGCATACTTTTTTGACTTTGCAACGTGTAGCGTAAATAAAAAAGGTGAAGAACTTTGTGGCGATCATGTGGAAACCATCAAGACAGAAGATGGGATGATCGTCATCTTATCGGATGGCTTAGGAAGTGGTGTAAAGGCAAATATCCTTGCCACCCTTACTTCGAAAATAGCTGTCACTATGCTTAAAGAAGGGGCAAGCATTGAAGATACCATCTTTACCATTACCAATACCTTGCCAGAATGCCAAGTGAGAAAGCTGGCGTATTCTACTTTTACCATTCTTCAAACGAAGCATACAGGTGAAGTGTACATGGTAGAGTACGACAATCCCCCCGTCTTTTATTACCGGGGAAATAAAAAGCATGCTATCCAGAAAACGTGTAGGGAAATTAACGGGAAGCTCATTTATGAAAGCCATTTCCGTATGCGGGTAGGCGATGATTTGGTCATCGTCAGTGATGGGGCAGTCCATGCAGGGGTAGGAATGACACTTAATCTCGGATGGCAATGGGAACATATCGATGATTATTTAGCAGACTTAGTACCGGCTTGTGTAGATGCAGATAGTATCGCCAGAAATCTCTTGGACGTCTGCAATAATCTTTATGATGACAAGCCAGGAGATGATACGACAGTGGTGGCACTACGCTTAGAAGAAAGGCGGTATATCGACCTTTTTGCAGGGCCACCTAAATCCAAAGGTGAAGATAAAAAGATGCTAGACATTATTAGAAATGCCAGAGGAAAGATCATCCTTTGCGGCGGAACAACGGCGAATATCGTAGCAAGAGAATTAGGGGAGACCATTCATATCGATTTACAAAACTACACCAAGGAAGTACCACCTATGGGGCAGATGGCAGGTGTAGACCTGGTAACAGAAGGGCTTCTCACCTTGAACTATACAAAGCAGCTCTTAAGTCAGTATCTCAAAGAGAAAAAAAGTGGGCATGCACCAAGACGCCTCGTAGGTGAGGATGGTGCCACAAGGCTTGCACGGATGCTTCTAGAAGAAGGTACCCACATTCACTGCTGGATTGGGCAAGCTATCAACCCAGCCCATCAAAATCCAGATTTCCCAGAGAATTTTAATCTTAAAAATACGATGATGAAAGATATCGTAGAACTACTGAGACAATTAGGCAAAGAAGTCATTATCGCTTATTTATAGCAAAAAGCTCCTTAATTTTTAATTTAAGGAGCTTTTTTGAATCTTTCTTCAAATTTAGACTTTCAAAAAAGGTATAGTCAGCATAAACTAATATTGGTATAATAAACCACGCGGGGAATAAAAAATAAACAAAGCGCCAGAACTTAAGGGAGCGTACCTTAAGTTGACGAGGACTAGAGTTATCGAAAATTCGGCGGATGCTCTAGAGGTTTCACAGCCTAAAAAAATCGACAAATCTACAAGGTGACTTGTAGGACAAAAGATTTTGAGTGAATTCCCCCTGAACATTAAAAACTTAATATCAGGAGGTACATGATTATGTGCGGAATTGTAGGCTATTTTGGTGGGAAAAATGCAAAGGACGTAATCGTACGTGGATTGTCTAATTTGGAGTATAGAGGCTATGACTCTTCGGGGATAGCACTCATCAACCAAGAAGGCAAACTGGAAATGGCGAAGAAGAAAGGTCGCTTACAAGAGCTTGAGACTTTTCTTACCCAACACCCAATGGAAGGAGGTGTGGGTATCGGTCATACCAGATGGGCAACTCACGGCGCACCATCAGATACCAACTCACACCCGCATCTTAACGGGGACAAAACTTTTGCTGTGGTTCACAATGGGATTATTGAGAACTACATGGAACTAAAAGAAGAACTTATGGCAAAAGGGTATGTATTCCAATCTGAGACGGACACAGAGGTAATCGTACACCTTATTGACTCACACTACAAAGGCGACTTCAAAGAAGCCGTAGACAAGACTTTAAGCCAGCTTAAAGGTGCTTATGCCATAGGTGTGGTAAGTAGTTATCATCCAGAAGAACTCATCGCAGCGAGAAAAGAAAGTCCACTGATCGTGGGATGTGAAGAAGATGGGTATTACATTGCATCAGATGTACCAGCAATCCTTGAGTACACACGCAAAGTATACTACATCGACAACGACGAAGTGGTACACATGAAAAAAGACGGTATGACCATCTACAACAAAGAAGGTATGCCAGTAGAGAAGGACATCACACTGATTGATTGGGACGTAGAAGCAGCATCAAAGAACGGCTTCGACCACTTTATGCTTAAGGAAATCTACGACCAGCCAACAGCTATCAGAGAGACACTTCTTAGAAGACTAGATAACAACAAAGTCATCCAACTTGATGACATTACCCTTGAAAAAGAAGACTTAGATAACATCAACCGTATCTATATCGTAGCATGTGGTACAGCGTACCATGCAGGGGTAGTAGGGAAGTATGCTATTGAAAAATTAGCACATATCCCAGTACAGACAGATATCGCATCAGAATTCAGATACAGCGATCCATTCGTAGATGAGCACACACTGCTCATCGTCGTATCCCAATCAGGTGAGACAGCAGACACACTAGCAGCTATCAAAGAAGCAAAGCGTAAAGGCGCTCGAGTACTCGCTATCACAAATGTAGTCGGTTCATCAGTGGCTAGAGAAGCAGAAGATGTGTTCTACACATGGGCAGGTCCAGAGATTTCTGTCGCATCTACGAAGGCGTATACAGCACAGCTCGTAGCTTTCTATATGATCGCACTCCACTTTGCACGTATCCGTGAGACCATCACTTATACACGCTATACAGAAATCATCGATCAAATCGAGAACCTTGCCATCGGTGTAGAAGAAATACTGGAAAACAAAGAAAGCATAGCAGAAATAGCAGCTACCCTGAAAGATGCAAA
>JBOFIT010000251.1:0-14698 GCA_051650305.1 Cellulosilyticaceae bacterium | reverse complement strand
TAGAGCCTACAGTGACTCAGTATAAAGTTTTTAGTGAGCACCAACGTCTGAACCTAACTTCCAAGCAGTTAGAAGACGAAAAGGCCTACTGGCAAAAAGTATTTGAAGAAGATGTACCTGTTATTACACTACCTTATGATTATGAGCGACCTGCGTATAAACAGTATGAGGGTGCCAGCTGTTCCTTCGCATTAGAGAAAAGTACAGTAGAAGCCCTTGAAAGATTAGCTACCGAGACAGGAACCACGCTGTATATGGTACTGTTGGCATGCTACAACCTGATGCTAAGTCTTTACAGTGGGCAGCAAGATATCGTAGTAGGCACACCTGTGTCTGCACGAGATCGGGAAGCACTTAATCAAGTGGCAGGTCTTTTTGTCAATACATTGCCACTGCGAACCAAACTTCCAGAAGGGCTGACTTATGAGACATTGCTACGTCAGGTGAAGCAAGTGGTCATAGAAGCACTGGATCACCAGCATCTACCACTTGAAGCGTTAAATGAACTGGTAGTGAAGGAGCGCGACTTATCACGTAGCCCATTGTTTGACACACTTTTCTTATACCAAGCTTTTGATTTAGAAAACAAAGGGGTGGGACAACTAAGCTTTAAACCACTGCATCCAGAAGTAGAGACATCAAAAGTAGATGTGACACTCAATGTAACGAAAGTAGGGCATGAACTACAAGGCTCATTAGAATATGCCACAAGTTTATTTAAAGAAAAGACTGTCAAACGCATGCTAGAGAGCTTCCTTGCAATTATCCAAGAAGCAACCCATAAAGGAAAAGATGAAGTCATTGATAAAATGGCACTTCTTCCAAAGGAGGACAGAGGGTATTACTTGACAGATCAATGGGTCAATGAAAAAGCGTATCCAAAGCAGCAAACACTGGTAGACCTTTTCAAAGAGCAGGTGCAAAGAGTACCACATCATTTGGCAGTTGTCAGTGGGGATAAGGTTTTAACTTATGAAGCATTGGATAAGTTATCAGATACCATAGCTTATGCACTTTTAGAGAAGGGATGCGGCAGCGGTGACATCATCGCACTAGGGCTTGAGCGAGGATGTGAAGTCATTGCATGCTTATTGGGCGTGAGCAAGGCAGGCTGTGCTTATGTGCCTATTGACCTTGCCTATCCGATGGAACGTATCGCTTATATCCTTGAAGATAGCCAAGTGAAGATAATTCTTGTCCAAGAAGAAACTAAGCAGCTTTTTGAAGGGTATCCATCGATGCTGGTTGATGCGTTGCTAGACAGTCCACTAGAGGGACAAGTACCACTCGTAAGCCGTGCAAGACCAGAAGATCATGTGTATACGATTTACACTTCAGGGTCTACGGGAAATCCCAAAGGCGTAGTAGCAGAGCAGCGTAATGTAATGAGTTATATAACGGACTTTGAGAGAAGGTATGGTGGCATTACAGAAGATGACCGTATCTTAGGTACCACAAACTTATGCTTTGATGTCAGTGTATGTGAAGTTTACGGTGCACTATGCTTTGGTGCCGAGCTTCATATGCTTAAGCGAAGTGACGTACTGGATATTGTAGGCTTAGCAAATTATATTTTAGAAAAACAAATGACCTATATGTATATTGCACCGGGGATGCTAAAAGAAATGAGCATACTTCTTAAGCAAGCAGATAAACCTTTGTATGTCAATAAAATGCTAGTAGGGGTAGAACCTATTAAAGATAATGTACTGAAGGCATATAAAGAACTTAATCCACAAATGATACTACTCAATGCTTATGGTCCTACAGAAACCACCGTTTTTGCTACCTACCATGCTTATGAGCCAAGTGGCGATGGGGACGGCATCGTTCCTATCGGGAAGATGCTAGATAATGGGTGGTTATACATTTTAGACAAGGAATTGAATCCTGTGCCACATGGGGTACAAGGTGAGATCTGTCTATCAGGACCAGGCGTTACACGTGGCTACTATAAGAAAGAAGCTTTAACGGCTGAAAAGTTCGTGGAGAATCCTTTTGTACAAGGACAAAGACTTTACCGCACAGGTGACTTAGGAAAAATCCAAGAAGACGGTACCGTATACTTTATGGGTAGACGTGACCATCAAGTGAAAATACGAGGGCATCGTATTGAACTGGGTGAAGTAGAGGCAAAAGTGAGTGAAGTAGAAGGCGTGGATAAAGTTATCGTCTTAGCAAAAGAAGATAATAATGGCCAGAGAAACTTATGGGCTTATGTAGTGGGTGATAAAGACCTAAGTCTAGCTATAATGCGAGATACTTTAAAAGACAAGGTGCCAGAATACATGGTACCCGCATACTTCATCATCCTAGACACGTTCCCTCTGACACCAAATGGGAAGGTAAATCGCAAGGCACTTATGGCAATGGAAGACGTAGAAGTGGCAGTGAAAGCCTATGAAGCACCACAAGGAGAAAAAGAAGTACTCCTACAGCAACTCTGGGGTGAAGTCTTACGTTGCAGTAATGTCAGTGTCACAGAAGCTTTCGAATACTTAGGTGGTGACTCCATCAAGGCGATTCAATTGGTGAGTAAGGCAGCTCAGAAAGGGTATGTGGTAACTGTAAGAGATATCATCGTTCACAATACCATTAGAGAACTTGCAAAGCATATGACACCAGTGGTGAGAAGCTATAGTCAAGAGCCGATACAAGGTGAGGTCGGGATGATTCCTGTACAGACATGCTTCTTCGAATTTGATTATAAAGAAATGAACATTTGGAACGTATCTAAAATGTTCTATGTAAAAGGCAGTGTGGACCCAGAGGTTGTCCGAATGATTCTCACGGCTGTTGTGACACAGCATGATGCCTTGAGAGGTGTGGTCAGTGAAAAAGAAGGGGAACGCAGCTTCTACATTCGTCCGACAAGTGAGCCATTATTTGACCTTACAGTCTATGACTTAACAGATGTTGAGGACCCAAGAGATGCCATCGAAAGTAGAGCCAATGAAGTGCAAGCGTCCATCGACTTGGAAAAAGGACCTTTTGTAAAAGTAGGGTTATTTAAGACTAAGACCTATGATTACATCCTTCTAACAGTCCATCATCTTGCGATGGATTATACATCCGCATTAGTGGTTCAAGAAGATATCATGACAGCGTATGGACAGTTAGCAAATGGACAACCAATCAAACTTAAGCCAAAGACAGCAACGTTTAAAGATTGGTCAGTAAGCATCTATAAGTATGCACAATCACCACAAATTCAAGAAGAAAAAGACTACTGGTATGCCATTGATCAAGCGGTAGTGAAGCCTTTACCAAAAGACCATACGGGTGTCAGTCGATTAGGAACGAAGCTTACGACCAGAAGCATTGCACTTTCAGAAGAAGAAACTAAGAAAGCCATCGAAGAAGGCTACAGAAAGTATGGCGCCAAAGCAGAAGCACTTATACTAGGGGCCCTTGGTGAAGCCTTCAAACGCTGGTGTGGTCATACGGCTATTAGACTACGTCTAGCAGGTAATGGCAAAGATTGGAGTTATGAAGAGATGGATACCTCAAGAACAGTGGGCTGGTTCTCAATCTCTTATCCACTACTGATTGAATCCCTTCATGATAGCCCACAGCATAATCTTGAATCCACTTTACACCGCCTTCAACATGTACCGACCAATGGTTCAGGCTATGATGTACTTCGTTATATCACACTGCCAAAAGACCAAGAAGCGACACCACTCACATGTGATGTGGAGTTATTTGTCAACTATGTGGGTGATGTAGATGGTGAAAAGCAAGAAGATATACAGCAGTATGAGGCTTTTGGCATGAGCGATATGCCAATGGGTGTTGCTTATGGAGACAAATCAGATGCAGTGTATACGTTTGACTTTAGTATCTTTATTACAGGCGGCAAGCTACATGTAGCGGTGAAGTACTTAGAAACAGAATACGAGGCGGAGACTGTCGATCGCTTACTACAACTTTTCAGTGAACAGATGAGCTACTACGTCAGTGAAGAGGAGGGAATAGAATGTTGTACCCTTTAACAAAGCCCCAATACCTTATCTATGAGATGGAAAGCCATATCGGTGGAAGTATCGCCAATATTGTAGGAGGGATGATGTGCAGTTGGCTTACTGCACATCATCTTGAAAAAGCACTGAAGCACATCCTGAAAACCAACGATGGTCTAAGGATACGCTTAACCCAAAAAGACTATATACCTTATCAGTATGTAGAAGCCTATGATGAGGCGATGGCACAGCAAGTGATAGGCTTTAAGACCTTTCAAAATCAGACAGAAATGGATGCCTTTTTTTCAGAAGAAGCTAGAAAGCCTTTTGAGAAGGACGGCTACTTATGTCAGTTTTATATTGTAACTGTACAAGGTCGGGTAGGCGCCATTGCTAAGCTACATCATTTAATAAGTGATGCATGGACCATTGTACTGATGGCAAATCAAGTATTACAATTTGACGAAGCGTTAGTAGAGCAACAAAAGGCACCTTCTTATTTGGATTATGTACAAAGTGAACAGCGATACATCCAGTCAGAAAAATACCAGCAAGATCAAGGGTATTGGCTCAGTCAATTTGCAATGGCACCAGAAGCAGTGTATTTGTCAGAGGAGTCAGAAACCAGCTATACCTCTAAGCGAATGAGCTTTAAAGTAGATGAAAAGCTGGTAGAAAGTATGAAAAACTACTGTGATACCTCTAAGAGCTCCATCTATAGTTTGTGGATGAGTGCGCTAGGTATCTACCTAAGTAAGACTAAAGTTAAAGATAGCTGCTATATAGGAACAGCCATTCTTAACCGATCAGGGAAAAAAGAAAAAAATACCCTCGGTATGTTCGTCAATACAGCTGCTGTCTTAATGGCATTTAAAGAAACGGATACGTTTGATGACATGGTCAAACAAACCACGTTAAAGAGCCTAGAAGTTTTTAGGCACCAAAAGTACCAATACGGAGAAGTGCTTAAAGATCTAAGAACGTCCTACGGATTTAATGACAAACTCTATGATGTGATGGTGAGCTATCAGAATGCAAAGCTTGATAAAGAACAAGCAGTAGAACACATATGGTACCCCTGTGGGATGCAGTGTGAAAGTCTAGAGGTTCATATAAGTGACCGGGAAGACAAAGGGGAACTTACCGTTGATTATGACTATCAGGTAAGTAAGTTCAAGGAAGCACATATCTATGAACTGCATCACCAAGTACTTCAGCTTATACAAGATGGCATCACTAAGTCTGCACCATTGAAGGCATTACAGATGGTATCAGAAAACCAAAGGCAAGAGCTTTTGTATACCCTTAATGAAACAGCGTGTCCTTATCCAGATCAAGAAACCATCGTGAGCCTTTTTGAAAAGCAAGTAGAAAAGACGCCTCAACAAATCGTGCTTCAAGAAAAAGATAGGCAGATGACCTATCAAGAACTAGATGCACAGTCAGAGCAGTTCGCACAGTACTTAGTGAGTAAGGGGTGTGGAGCAGGTAGTATCGTGGGGGTTTTTATGCCACGGTCCATAAAGCTTATGATTAGTATACTAGGGGTATTAAAGGCAGGAGGTGCCTACTTACCTATAGATGCTAGCTATCCCACTGAACGTGTCACATATATGCTAGAAGACAGTAAGGCAGCGATGCTTATAACCACGGATACACTAAAAAATGAAGTACCTTTCAAGGGAACCATACTTACAGATGTGTATCAAAAGGTAGATGAGACTTCTCGTGTACAACTTGTCAAACCAGCGCCCAACGATTTGATTTATATCATTTATACATCAGGTTCCACAGGTAATCCTAAAGGGGTGATGCTAACCCATCAATCAGTGGTGCATTATATCACATGGGCAGCGAAAGTGTACCTCCAAAAGGAAAAACACGACTTCCCACTGTTTACTTCTATTTCATTTGACTTGACGGTCACTTCGCTTTTCACACCGTTGCTGACGGGGAATCGTCTGGTGATTTATGGTGATGACTTAGGTGGCGAAGGGATTTTAAAAGTATTTGAAGAAGATCAAGTAGGCATTGTCAAGCTTACACCTACCCACTTAAAGTTGGTGATGGATAAAAAGATGCCACAGGCTACCATCAAGCGACTGATTGTAGGAGGGGAGCAACTGGAGTGCTTCTGTGCCAAAAAGATAACAGATAACTTTGGCGGGGACATTGCTATCTACAATGAGTATGGACCCACAGAAGCAACGGTTGGATGCATGATCTATAAGTATGATGAGACTTGTGATAAAGGCTATGCAGTACCGATAGGGAAGCCAGCAGATAATACAAGTATTTACTTGCTAGATAAGTGGTTACAGCCTGTGCCAAGGTTTGTGAAAGGTGAAATGTACATAGCAGGAGAAGGGCTTGCCAAAGGCTACTTAGGAAGAGAAGACCTTACTGCGGACCGCTTTGTAGCAGATCCTTTTAAAGGTGGCAGGATGTATAAGACGGGTGATATCGCCTTAAGAGATGAAACGGATAACATCATTTTCTGCGGTCGTGTGGATCATCAAGTGAAAATACGTGGCCATCGCATAGAAGTAGGGGAAATAGAAGACAAAATGATGAAGTATCTTCCCATACAGCAAGTGGTGGTAAAGGTCTTAGAAGAGGCTAACGAAAAGTATTTATGTGCCTACTACGTAGCCAAAGAATCTCTGACAGTAGCGTCTTTCAGGAAAGCGTTGAAGCCTCATCTGCCAGAGTACATGATTCCTATGTGCTATGAAAAAATGGACAGCATACCCATGACAATCAATGGAAAAATAGATGCATGTAAACTACCAAAGGTATGCTTTAAGAAGCAGCGCAATGACTATGTGGCACCTCGGACAGATTTGGAAAGAATTATCGCCCATGTGTTTGAAGAAGTATTAGGGGTTCAGCGAATGGGTATGAAAGATAGTTTTCTCGGTTTGGGTGGTGACTCCATTAAAGCGATACAAATTGTATCTAGATTAAATGATTTGAACATCCAACTGGAGTCAAAAGATATCTTAGGTGAAGATGTACTCGAACAGATCATCTTAGCAGCCAAAGAAGAGGTAGGTATCCAATACGACCAAGGCATCATAGAAGGGCAAGTAGAAGCGACCCCTATCCTTAAGTGGTTTGAAAATCAGCATTTCAGTCATCCTGAGTATTACTGTCAGACCATTGCCTTGCGGTTGACACAGCTAGTAAGTGCCACCGATTTAACACGAAGCTTTAAACATATGATTCAGCATTTTGATACCCTTAGACTCAATAAAAATAAAGAAGGTTATTATTACAATAACGCACTTTTAGAAGCAGATTTTCAAGTAGAAGAAGTGGGGATGGTACCTATTGCTCTAACGGATAGAGGATCTTACTTGAGAGAAAAGTGTCTAGCAATGAAAAAAAGTATCGCATTAGACAATGCCATCCCACTAAAGGCCAGCCTTTTTAACTATGAGAAAGAGCAGATACTTGTTATCACTGCACATCATATGGTAATGGATGGTGTGACATGGCGCCTACTTATAGGAGACCTTAAACGTCAGGAGCATACAGTACCTTCTAAAAAGACAGCATCGTATAAGGCGTGGGCAACTTATCTACGTAGTTATGGCAAAAAAGAAGGGGTTAAAAAGCAAATCAAGTTTTGGAATGAAATGCAGCAAGTACAACAATGCTTCGATGTGCAGGTAGAAGTACTAGAAGATGGCGAAGAAAAAGAAGGTATGATACGAGAGGGTTTAGGGCATCAGCTGACTGAAGAGTTAATGCTTCATGCGAATAAAGCGTATAGCACAACCGTAGAAGAACTTTTGGTATGTGGACTTATGAAAAGTCTTAAAACGTGGCAACCTTCTAAGGTGTATACCATTGAACTTGAAGGTCATGGTAGAGGGGGAAGTGATATAGACGTTTCTTCAACAGCTGGATGGTTTACTGCCATTTATCCTATGAAACTTGCCCTAGAGACAGACGATTTAGGTGAGCAAATCATAAGCATTAAAGAGCAGTTAAGACAAGTGCAAGACGGTGGCATTGCTTATGGTGTGTTGAAATACTTAGAAGAAGCGCTAGAAGTCAGTAGTCAACCAGAAATCCGCTTTAATTACTTAGGAACAAGTGATTTTGAAGAGTATATATTGGCAGATACAGGACCAGATAAAGACAGTGCCAATGAAAGCGGTGTGAAGCTAGATATCAATTGCATGGTGTGTGATGAATCACTTATTTATTGGATACAGTACGATAAGCGTTATATAAGTGAGGCAAGTATCAGTACTTTTGTACAGCTCTTTAAATCGTATATGAAAGAGATTGTCACATTTACAAGCCAAAGAGAAGAAATAGAGTATACCGCAACAGATTTTAACGTGTCACAAAGTGACTTTGATGAGCTCTTTGTGTAAGCGAGATGAAGGGGGAATAAAGCAAGTGAAGCAACGATTAGATAAAAGTAATGTAGCACAAATTTTACCACTTACATCCTTGCAAAACGGCATGCTTTTTCATTATCTAGAGCAGCCAGATAGTTTGCAGTATGTGGAGCAATTGACAATTACGTTACAAGGGATATTAGATTTAGAAGCAATCACCAAAGCATGGGAACACGTAAGTTGTACCAACGAAGTCTTAAGAGCAGTTTTTAGATGGGAAAAGCTGGACAAGCCGGTGATGATCGTTCTTAAAGAAAAAGCGTTACCGATCCTTTTTAAGGACTTGTCTGAAGCAACTGATCCAGCACAGTCATTACAGGCATTCACTTATGAGGATCAACAACAAGGCATTGATTTATTAGAAGATCCTATACGCATCACGATATGTAAGTTATCTGAAGAAGTGTTTGCTATGGTCGTTACCAACCATCATATGTTATATGATGGTTGGAGTAATGGGATTTTAATGAAGGAGTTTATAGAAGCGTATAACTGCTGTATAGAAGCAAAACCTTTTCCAAGTTGCAGTAAAAATAGTTTTGGACAGTTTGCTCAGTGGCATAAAGCGTATCAGGAGAATGAACACCTTAGCTACTGGGAGAAGTACTTGGAAGGATTGGAAAGCCGTACAGTCTTTCCACCCAAACGCAAAGCAAACGCAAGTATAAGACCCAGTAGATATAAGTGTGTCATAGAGGATGATTTGGCTCAGGCGATAGATGCCTTTAATAAGGAAAGAAAGCTGACTTTATCAACGCTTCTCTACACGGCCTGGGGGATTGTGCTTGGTAAATACAGTTATGATTGGGATGTTCTTTTTGGAACCACTGTGTCTGGGAGAAATGTAAAAGTACGTGGTATTGAAGAAATGGTAGGATTGTTTATTAATACCTTGCCTGTGAGAGTGCAATTACAACCAGAGATGCTTATTAGCGAGCAGTTAAAAGAAGTTCAGCAACAATTAGTCGCCAGAGAAGATCATGAACAAAGCACCTTAGCAGACATTCAAAGTAAGGTCAAAGGTGTAGTGGGAGAAGACTTGTTTCGCACCTTGTTGGTAGTGGAAAACTATCCGATGGAACAAGAAATAGAAAAGCTTTCCAGACATTTAAAAGTACGCGGTGTCGATACTTTTGAAATGACCCACTATGCACTTACGGTGGTGGTGGAATGCTTGCAGAACTTAAGTATTTCTTTCCTTTATGATGATGAGAACTTAACGGAAGCACAAATCAAGAGGTTGGGAAGACACATGGTCAATGTGATACGTGCAATCATCAGTGCACCCGATCAAAAGGTAAGCGAACTGACGATGCTAGATGCAGATGAGACAGAAGCGTTAAAGGCATTCAATCCACCCGCGACACCTTATGAAGCAGAAAAAACACTGCCTCAGATCTTTGAAGAGCAAGTAGCTCAAAGAGAAGATGCCATAGCTGTACAATACGGAGAGGCAACTCTTTCTTACAAAGCACTTAATGAAAGAGCCAATCAATTGGCCCACTTTTTAACCAAAGAAGGCGTGAACGTGCAGACACCCGTAGGTCTTTTATGCGAAAGATCTGTGGAAATGATTGTTGCCATATGGGGGGTATTAAAAGCAGGAGGCACTTATGTACCCATAGACCCTGAATATCCTAAAACGAGGATAGATGACATCATAGAAGATAGTGGGCTAAAGTTTATGCTTACCCATTGTCAAAAAGAAGTTATGCAGTTTGAAGGGTGTATGACGCTAGAGTTGACAACGCTAGAAGAACAACTTCAAAAAGAGCCTACCCATAATCCAGTAAATGGAGCAAGTGCAGATGATTTGGCTTATATCATGTATACCTCCGGTTCGACGGGTAAACCTAAAGGGACACTTATTAGTCATGCCAATATAAGTCGAGTGGTGCGCTATACCAATTATATAACTATCCAAAAAGAAGATGTATTACTACAGTTATCCAATTATAGTTTTGACGGTTCTACTTTTGACTTGTTTGGAGCGTTTCTAAATGGCGCGAAGCTTGTGCTTGTGGGAAGTCATCAATTACTCGATGCAGTGGCATTGGGGCAATTGATCCAAGAAGAGCAAGTAACAGTCTTCTTTATCACCACAGCGTTATTTAATAACTTAATGGATGAAGTGCCAGAAGCGTTAAAGCATGTACGTTGTGTACTGACCGGTGGTGAAAGGATGTCCACCGAGCATGCCAAGAAGTTTTATAAACTTTATGGTGATGGCAAGTTGATGAATGTTTATGGGCCTACTGAAAGCACGGTTTTTGCAACGTGTCATAAGCTAGAGGATTTGGCGGAGGAGATGGAGGCGATACCTATTGGGAAGCCTATTGCCAATACGACGATTTATATTTTAGATAAAGCAGGTAAGCTAGCACCACTCGGCGCAGTAGGTGAGCTATGTATTGGTGGACAGGGTATTGGAAAAGGCTATCTAAATAATGAAGCACTTACACAAGAAAAGTTCATCAGCAATCCTTTTGATGCATCAGGTAAGCTATACCGTACAGGGGATTTAGCTAAATGGAATGAACAAGGTGAAGTAAACTATGAAGAGCGTATAGACCAACAAATCAAATTAAGAGGGTACCGCATAGAACTTGGCGAGATAGAAAAAGCCTTAAGCAAGGTGGAAGGTCTTAAGCAGGGGGTAGTACAAGTTATCGGAGATGCTACCAATGAGCGGTACATCTGTGGCTATGTTGTTGGGGAAGGAGAAGTATCAAGTATCAAGGCACAACTTAAAGCGTATCTTCCTTATTATATGATTCCACAGCAGTTCGTCTTTATGGAGCAGCTGCCATTGAATAAAAATGGAAAAGTGGATAAGAAGGCACTCCCTTTACCAGAGCTACAAACACAAGAAACGGTATATATCCCACCAAGTAATGCGACAGAAACCAAGTTACAGGCTATCTGGCAAGAGGTTTTAGCCTATGAGCCGATAGGTGTGAATGACTCGTTTTATGAAGTGGGTGGCCATTCGTTGAAGGCAACCCGTATTGTAGCGAAGATTCATAAAGCCTTTGATGTGAAGTTACCGTTAGCAACATTTTTTGAATGTATGACCATCAAAGCATTAGCAGACTATATCGACCATGCAGCCTGTGAAGTTTATGAACCCATGCAGGCAGTAGCTACTCAAGAAGATTATCCATTAGCCACTGCACAGCGTACAGTTTTCTTACAAGAGCAGTTTGAAGGCATCGGGACGAGTTATCATATACCGATCGCACTACAAGTCAAGGAACAACTTGACTTTGAACGTGTCCAGGGGGCATTCCAAGAGCTTATTCACAGTCATGAAGTCTTAAGGACAGCATTTGTGATGAAAGAACAGCCCGTTCAAAAAATTCTACCAGACGTCCCAGTCAATGTGGAACGCGTCGTATGTAAACCGGATGAAGTGCAAAGTATACTGAAGCAGTTTGTACGCAGGTTTGACTTAGCGAAGCCACCACTAATGCGTATGCTCTATATGGAAGTAAGCGGTGCAAGTAATATCTTGGCCATGGATTGCCATCATATGATTGCAGATGGGATTGCCATAACCCATCTCGTAGAAGATTTTTTCAAGTTGTATCAAAAGAAAACCCTAGCAATACCTTCAATCCAATACAAAGATTATGTGCTATGGCAAGCACAAGAACTCGAATCGGAGGGCATGGCTAAACAAAAAGCTTTCTGGCAGAAGATGTATGAGTCAGGCATACCAACGGTGGATTTTGTCACAGACTACCCTAGAAAAAGCCAGCCATCTTTTGAAGGGGGACATCAAGTTTTCAAACTAGCAGCACCCTTGGTAGAAAAGTTAGAAAGTGTATGCAAAGTGCATCATGTAACGATGAATGCCGTGTTATTTGCTGCGTATGGTCTACTTCTTCAAAAGTATGCAAGAGAAGAAACAATGGTCATAGGGTCTTTAGTAGCTGGGAGAACCCATCCAGATGTAGAAGATATGGTGGGGATGTTTAACAATTACTTGCCTATTTTAATGGAAGTTCCTACATCAGAACGTTGTGATACATACTTGAAAAAAGTGAATCAGCAGCTCAGTAAGTGTTATGCACATCAAGGATATCCGTATGATTTGATGATTCAAGATTTACAAGTGAGACAAAGTGCTTCGAGAAATCCATTTTTTGATACAATGCTTATTTATCATAATCAGCTGGAAAAAGGGCAGTTAGATGAAGTAGAAGGCATAGGTGTTGAGATGCTAGAACTGGAAAATACCACTGCGAAGCTAGATTTTAAAGTGGATATTTACCATAGTCATGATGGAATGAACTGTATCTTTGAATATGCCACGGCATTGTATAAACCATCAACCATTGCACGGATGGGAAGCCATTACATAAAACTTTTAGAAGAAATGGTCCAACGCACATCAGATACCCTTGGAGCTATTGCGATGCTCACGGAAGAAGAGGCGTTTATGCTTCTTAATACATTCAATGACACACAAGTACCGTATAGTACAGAAAAGACATTGGTACATATGTTTGAAGAACAGGTGCAAAAAACACCGACGCGTATTGCTGTAAGCTATGAAGACGAGCAACTTACATTTGAAGCACTGGGGGAGAAAGTCCATAAGTTAGCTTGCTATTTACGAGATAGTGGTGTGGAAGACGAGCAAATTGTAGGGGTATGTATGGAGCGATCATTGGAAATGATTATAGCCATCTTAGCTATTTTAAAAGCTGGAGGGGCCTATATGCCAATGAGTCCAGAGTACCCAGAAGAACGGATCACTTATATGATGCAGGATAGTGGTGCTAAGCTTATCTTATGCCAAGAAAGATTCCAAAGGCAACGAGAAGGCATAAGGTGCATCAATGTAGAAGATGGGTCTCTTTATAAAGGCCCAAGTCAAGCTTTGAATAAAGTGTATCGACCAAGTCAATTAGCCTATGTTATTTACACATCTGGTTCTACGGGGCAGCCTAAAGGCGTCATGATCGAGCATGGTTCAGTCATCAACCGTATCCAATGGATGCAGAAAAAGTATCCCATAGGCGAGGCGGATTGTATCTTACAAAAGACACCGTATACCTTTGATGTATCTGTATGGGAACTGTTCTGGTGGCTGTTTACCGGTGCGAGGGTACACTTCCTAAAACCACAAGGGGAAAAAGACCCAAGTGAAATACTTCAAGCAATCCAGAAGCATCATATCACCACCATGCATTTTGTACCTTCTATGTTAGCGGTCTTTTTAGAATACTATGAGACAAGCCAAGAAAAGTATGATTTAAGTTCCCTAAGGCAAGTGTTTGCAAGTGGTGAAGCCTTGACTGTCGCCCAAGTAAAGAAGTTCAATCAGCTGATTCATAGGCCTTATCATACAACGTTACACAATCTTTATGGGCCTACTGAGGCAACGGTAGATGTAAGTTATTATGATTGTCCGGTAGAGGGTGCTATACGTAAAATACCTATTGGCAAACCAATAGATAATACAAGACTTTATGTGTTGGATGAAGCGAAACGTCTCCAACCTATAGGGGTTCCAGGTGAACTATACATATCAGGTGTAGGAGTTGGTCGCGGATACCTCAATAAACCCGCGTTAACTGAAGAAAAGTTTATGGAAGATCCCCACTATGCAGGGTATCGTATGTACCGATCAGGGGACCTTACAAGGTGGATGGAAGATGGGAATATCGAATACCTAGGAAGAATGGACCACCAAGTTAAACTTAGAGGGCTACGCATCGAGCTTGGAGAAATTGAAGTTTTGATGGATGCATATGAAGGCGTCTTAGAAAGTGTGGTGGTTGTAAAGGAAGATGCTAGAGGAAATCAGCATTTGTGTGGGTACTACACTGCTAATAAGACTATAGAAGTAAGTGCATTAAGAAACCATATCAGTCAGAAGTTGCCCCATTATATGATCCCGTCATTCTTTGTGCAGCTAGAAAGTATGCCATTATCTGCAAATGGTAAGTTAGATAGAAAACGGTTGCCTGAAGTGGACTTTAAAAGTGCGCTGAATGAAACCTACGTCGAACCGACAACAGCCATTGAAAAGGAACTTGCAGCTATATGGCTTAAACTTCTCAATGTAGACCAAGTAGGCGTCACCCATCAGTTCTTTGAATTAGGGGGACATTCCTTAATCGCAGCTAAGCTAACAGCAGAAATCCAAAGTGCCTTTGGTATCCAAATGACGTTAAATAAAGTCTTTGAGAAGCCAACCATTAAAGAACAAGCACTTTATATAGAAGAAGCGGCAAGACATATGCAAGAAAAGATTGTGAAAGCTGACAAACGACCTTATTATCCACTGGCTCAGGCCCAAGAACG
>JBOFIT010000250.1:0-4925 GCA_051650305.1 Cellulosilyticaceae bacterium | reverse complement strand
CTTTTCTCATCTGTACTATTATCTTCAATATAGTCACAAAAACTACATTTACCCCATACACATGGAAAGGCTTTTAAAAGTACAATCTCTCTTTCATTCTTGCCCGTTATCTCACTGTATCTATCCATCTCGTCTCCTTATGCCTTATTAGCCTGTAGTATCTTCACTTGATTGGGTAGTACTTTCGCTACTGCTGCCACAAATAAAACAGCTACATACTCATCTAGATAATCTGTAACAACTTGTGTTAAAAATACACTAACTACAAGTGGTACATTAATGACACCTAGCATCTGAACAATATACGATGAGCCTGCTGATGTGACACCACCAAATACACCTGCTGCTATGATTGAACCAATAATAGAGGTCGGTAATGATATTGCTAGAACACCGAGAGGGGTTCTTTTACCTCTTAAAAATTGCTTCTTATACATATACCCAGCCATAAAACCTGTAGCTATATGTATTGGTGTGAAGTAAAGTGAGTAAATATCAAAAGTTAATCCACTTATGATACTTCCACCTACGCCTGTAAGTACTGCATACTTAGGACCAAGTAAACATGCTATGAGCATTGTGCCCACAGAGTCTAGATAAATAGGAAGTCTGAATGTAAGGCCTATAAGCGCCCCTACGATATTCAGTGCCATCCCAAATCCTACTAATGCGATAATCCTAATGTCTACCTTTTGCTCTGTCTTTCTTTTTTCCATACTCATAATCCTCCTTATGATTAAATTAAGGAGAACCTGATGATTTTATACCTAAAATCATCCTAAGGGTATAACTATATACTGCCACTATATATTTACCTTAGTTTTTTATACTGGGAGGTTCTCGAACCAGTCCTAGATTACTCTAGATTTTCTATGCTATGGTAGCATGATTTAAGATGTTTTTCAATAAGAAAAAAACACCTAGGTTTTTATATGCTAACCTAAGTGTTTTTATACTATGCTTCTTGATTGGATTGGATTTTTTTGTAGATATAGAAAGGTATACCGATAAACATAAGTAAGAATACCCACATAGCACTCTCTGCACCTGATCCATAGATAATGTAAATCGCATAAATAAATGCAATAAGTGATAAGAATCCATGCTTCACAAAGCTTAGTAGTGTAAGTTTATGCTCTTTCTTAAATGTAAGAAGAATCTCTGCAGCCGCTGTTAATGCATAAGCTGGGATAAATGCCAGTGTCGCAAGATTAATCATGAAATCAAAGGCTGACGTTAAGTCTGATACATAGTTAAGAATGAGTAATAAGTTCGTACAAATACTTGTGACAATAAGTGATGTATATGGTGTATGATGCTTTGGATGTACTTTTGCAAAGAACTTAGGGAATAACCCATCTTGACCTGCCGCAAATGAAAGTCTTGCGGTTGTAAGTACCCATCCACTCATAGCACCTGCTGCTGAAATGACGATACCTAGAGAGATAAATGCGCCACCCCATGTCGCACCTGTTACGTGATTAATAATACTTGCAAGTGGTGCTTCTGATGCTGCAAGTTCTGCTTGTGGGAGCCCACCCATAGCAAGTACTGATAAGAATAAGTAGATAACTGCTGCAAATAAAGTACCTAGGAATGTACTTCTCTTAATGTTCTTCTCAGGATTTTTGATTTCCCCACCTGAGATAGCTGCACTTTCAAGACCTATGAATGACCAAAGTGTGACTGCAATCGCTGCTGGTAATGCACCCCATCCTGTCACTTCTGGACTAGAGTATGTGCCTAAGTATTCAGGATTAAATCCGATGATTGCTATAATCATAAAGACAAAAATAACCCCTAGCTTTAATATTGTAGTTACGATACTTACTACACCAGCCTGTTTCACACCCTTATAGTTGATATAAGTAAATGTCCATAAAATAAGTGATGATAAGATGAATGCTAAGGCCCCATTCGTTCTTAATGAAGGTATAAATGGTGTAAGGTATCTAATAATAGCTGTAATAATCGCTGCATTTCCAATCCATGAACCTATCCAGAATGTCCATGCTACTAAGAATGCCATAAATTCACCAAAAGCTTTATGTGTAAAAACGATTGGTCCACCCGTTGAAGGGTATTTACTCCCTAAATTAGCAAAAGATAATGCTAATAATACAGAACCAATCCCTGTAATCATCCATGCTACAATGGTGACAATCGGACTTGCTACTTGTGCTAAACTCTGAGGAGATGTGAATATTCCTGACCCCATCATATTACCCACTACAATGGCTGTAGCTGCTGCAAGTCCCAATTCTCTTTTTAATGTTGGTTTATTCGACATATGGAACTCCTTTATGTGTATTTTATGTTAACTTTTTTAGTACTTCTATATTATACATTTAACTGCATAAATTGCAATGACTAACTCATATTAATATTGTATAGTATGTGTGATTTAGGTGATGTTATGATACAATAATAGGAAGTAACCATTTTATTTATATGAAGGAGTGAAGATTGTGGGCATTTTTGGAAATTCTAAAGTAGGCGATACTTCTAAATTTGAATCTTATCTAATCGAAGGCGAAGTCATCGAAGCTGTTTATCGACTTGTATTAGACGAAATTTGTTTTACTAACAAACGTATTATCCTTATAGATAAAGAACCTCTTTCCACAAAAAAACAACTAGTTAACATCCCTTATAGCTCCATCTACTATTTCTCAGTAGAAAAAGGTGGCGTTTTTGAACTTGATAACAATGTCAAACTTCATACAAAAGGTACTACTTTTGAAATGGAATTTGCCAAAGGTACCGATATTATCGAAGTAGAAAAACTTTTAGCACGTCATATTTGCAAATAAAAAAACACTTTAAACTTGGGTTTTTACTTAAGTTTAAAGTGTTTTTTTATTATAAATTTTATATTTTAGTTGTTTCTTTTTTATATTTTTAAACATTTTACTTGTATAGTCAGTTTTTTCTTGACAATTTTTACGACAAAACTCATAATTATACTTGGAGAAGGATTTGATTTTTCCTTATTTTCTACCATACGCTTTCATCTAATCGCTTTTATAGGGCATTAGTGAAAATACTATTATGAGAACTTTAGAGGAGGATTTATTGATGGCAACAAAATCTAGATTTCCAAGAACTGAAATTGGTGCGAATAACCCTATCTTCAATCAAATTCGTACGACTATCGAAACTGCTTTTTATGGCAATAATGTAACACCTGTTACTTCTTTAAAAGAAGCTTACAAACTTGCAAAAGATGCTCCAGGTACTGTCGTTACAGACGTTCCAGTTTATAAGCCAGAATTATTAGGTCTTGATGAAGATACAAAAATTCTTCTTTTCAATGACGGTGCTGTAAGTGGCCGTGCTGCTGCTGCTCGTAAAATCATGGGTGAGCCAGGCGTTAACCAAGGCGAATACGCATTAAAAATTAGCGAAGCTATTTACCAATGCCGTAAGAAAAAAATGTATCATGCTCAAGCAATCGTTGGTCTTGATAACGATTTTTCAGTAAAAGCACATCTTTGTATTCCTGAAACACAAGAAAACATCATGTACTCTTGGTTACTTAACTTCCAAGCAATCAACGAAGTAGTATCTGAAATGTACAATAACTCAAAAGAAATTCAAAATGAAGGCGATATCTACATATTCTCTGATCCAGACTGGTCTCATCCAGAGCATCCAATGGGTCTTACATTCTTCGATCCAGAGCACAACTGTGCTGCTATCCTTGGTATGAGATACTTCGGTGAGCACAAAAAAGGTACTTTAACACTTGCTTGGGCACTTGCTAACCGTCATGGCTATGCTTCTTGCCACGGTGGACAAAAACGTTACAACCTTGGCGAAGGTAAATCTTTCGTTGCTGGTGTATTCGGTCTTTCTGGTTCTGGTAAATCAACTATTACACATGCTCGTCACAATGATAAGTACGACATCACAGTACTTCATGATGATGCATTCGTTATCTCAACTGTAGATGGTTCTTCAGTAGCTCTTGAGCCTGCTTACTTCGATAAGACACAAGACTACCCACTTACATGTGATGACAACAAATACTTACTTACAATGCAAAACAACGGTGCTACAATTGACGAAGATGGTAAAGTTGTACCTGTTACAGAAGATATCAGAAATGGTAACGGACGTGCAGTTAAATCTATCCTTTGGTCTCCAAACCGTGTCAATAAATTTGAAGAACCAGTAAATGCTATCTTCTGGTTAATGAAAGACCCTACACTTCCACCAGTAGTAAAACTTAGTGGTGCAGCTCTTGCATCTGTAATGGGTGCTACACTTGCTACAAAACGTACAACAGCAGAAAGACTTGCTCCAGGCGTAGATCCAAATGCACTTGTAGTTGAGCCATATGCAAACCCATTCAGAACATATGCTCTTGCTGATGATTACAATAAGTTCAAAGCATTAGTTGCTGAAAGAAATGTAGATTGCTACATCTTAAACACAGGTGATTTCATGGGCAAAAAAGTAACACCAGCAATTACACTTGGTACACTTGAAGCTATCGTAGAAGGTAACACTTCATTCAAACCATGGGGACCATTCAGTGATATCGAAATCATGGAAATCGAAGGATTCGTTCCAGACCTTGCTAATAAAGAGTATGTAGAACAACTTCAAAAACGTATGCAAGACAGAGTTGAATTCATCGAATCTCGTGAAGAGTTCAAAGGTGGATTTGATAAACTTCCTGCTGATGCTTTAGAAGCACTTAAAAAAGTTGTTGCAGAAGCACAAAACGCATAATAAACTTCATAGAAGTCAAAAAAATAAGGTGTCCTCTAAAGGGCACCTTATTTTTGATTTCTTATTTTCTCATCAATAATTTTCTCAGCTAAACGTTTATGGTAGTTTGCTTGCTCTATGAGTGAAAAGACTAAAAGGGCAGTTTCTACTGACTCATCTTCTATGCCTAATTGTTCTATTTGTTC
>JBOFIT010000249.1:0-12203 GCA_051650305.1 Cellulosilyticaceae bacterium | reverse complement strand
GTCATTGTTTTTGTCGGTAATTTGTTAATGTTATGTTTTCCCTATCTAATAACGCTTTTGTTTCTGGACTTGTTAGTAAATCATACTCTTTCATACGTTGTAATGCATAAGAAGTACGTGCTACAAGATACGATTCAATAAATGCTGGATGACACATAAGGTCTACACAGTCATACTGCTTCATATCCTCTACTTTTCTTTCGAAATACGTCTCATCTACTTCTTCACCATAAAAACTATCCATAAGTGGCATGGTCTTTCCATAGCCTAGGTCTTCTTCAAAGCCCCCACGTATCGGTAAGTCGTACTTTTCTAGGATACGTCTGATAACAGGTGCGAGTGCTTTTAAGGTGTGTACATGATGATGGGAGTCTAAGTGTGTCACTTGAATACCACTAGCCATTACCTTCTCAATCTGTGCACAAAATTCATTGTACACTTCTTCTAAGTCAAAAGTAGCTACTGTTTCATTGGTAATTCTGCGATAAAAATAACCCTTCTCATCTACAATCGTCTGATGTCCTTCTAAGACCGGCTTATGCATACTTAGTGTCATATGCACACCACAACCTAGTCCTTTATTTTCTTTTAATAGCTTCACAGCATGTGAAAAGCCTGGCATACCGGCCATAATCGTACATGATGTAACGATCCCTTTTTGGTAAGCTGATACAATACCATAATTCACTGCTTCGCACAACCCCATATCATCTGCATTCACTATTAATTTTGTCATTGTTTAGGTCCTCTACTTTTAAAATTGTGGTAAATACGCCTTATGCGCTTCCATCATCTCATCTAAGATGGTTTTTGCTAAGTCATCTGAAGGCATCAGTGGATTGATACATAATGCTTGGAGTGCCGCTGCATAATCCCCTTCTACCGCTGCTTTCGCTGCTAACATTTCAAAGGCTTTAATTTCTGCTACAAGTCCACTTACACCTATTGGTAAATGTCCCATAGAAAGTGCTTTTGGTCCTTCTTTTGTAATGACACAGCTTACTTCTACTGCTTGGTCATCTGCAAAGTTGCGGATCGCACCTTTATTTAATGTATTAACAACTTGAATATCTTGTTTGTCGTTATAGATTGAACTGATAAGGTTACATGCTGCATCACTGTAGTATGCTCCCCCACGTTTTTCTAATTGAGGTGGCTTAATATCAAGGTTTGGATCTTTGTATAGTTCGAATAGATCATCCTCTAATGCTTTAACTGTCTCACCACGTGTTTTACCTTCTTTGAAAGACTCAAGCTCTTCTTCTAGCATTTCTTGTGTCTTATAGTAATAACGGTGGTATGGACATGGAATCACCCCTAATGAACGAATGAAGTCTGCATTAAATGGAATCTCTTTGATGTTTTGCATTGTGATTGAAGAATCTACGAATTTCTCGATTGCTTCTTTGGTTACATCTACGCCATCAAGTCTTACATTCAGTCCATATACCATATGGTTAAGACCTGCAAAGTCCATCTCTAAACGATTTGCATCTACATCAAATGCTTTTGCAAGACCATTTTTCATACCGATTGGTACATTACAAAGTCCAATATAACGCTTAAAGTTTGTGTATCTGAAAACTGTCTCTGAAATGATCCCTGCTGGATTTGTGAAGTTCACGAGCCATGCATTTGGACAAAGCTCTTCAATGTCTTTGATGATGTCTAAAATAACTGGTACTGTTCTAAGTGCTTTGAAAAGACCTGCTGCACCATTTGTTTCTTGACCGATTACACCGTGTGATAAAGGAATGCGCTCATCTTTGATACGTGCACCCAGTAAACCTACACGAAGTTGTGTCGTTACGAAGTCTGCATCTTTAAGTGCTTCTCTTCTATCTAATGTAAGATGAATGGTCATATCCACGCCTGCTTTTTCAACCATACGTTTCGCAAGTTCACCTACGATTTCTAACTTATGCTTACCTTCTTCTATATCTACTAGCCATAATTCTTTGACTGGAAGTTCATGATATCTTTTAATAAAACCTTCTACTAATTCTGGTGTGTAACTAGAGCCACCACCGATAGTAACTATCTTTAATCCGTTTTTCATCTCTTTCACCCGCTTTTTCATTGAATTAGAATGCATTTAGGCAATAAAAAATAGAGACGAATCTCTATTTTTTATTAGTGTTGTTGTTGTGCATTTTTTGCATCAATACGCTCTGCAATAATAATGAATGGAATATAAATTAATATACCGATTGTTAAGTTAACTAATGCTAGTAATGCGCCTGATACGTGTCCTGTCGCTAAGAATCCTCCAATTACTGGTGGAATCGTCCAAGGAAGTTTTGCTGTAATAACTGGATGTACAAGTCCTGATGAAATCGCTAAGTAACTTGTAACTGTTGTAATAAGTGGTGTTAACACAAATGGAATACCATAGATTGGATTTAATACGATTGGTAAACCAAAGATAACTGGCTCATTGATATTGAAACAAGATGGTGCTAAACCTAGTGCTAACATGTCTTTTCTTCTACGACGTCCTGCAATGGCGATTGCTATAAGTAATGCTAGAAGCATCCCTGAACCACCAAGGTATACGAATACATCGAAGAATGGTCCTGCTAATACATTGAACTGATCAAGTGGTGCATTTTCTACTACAAGCGCTGCATTTTCCGCGCCAAGTTTCATAAGGATTGTCTCTGTAAATGGTAGTGCGATATTGGCACCATGTAAACCAACAAACCATAAACCATGCACCATAAGTACGATAAAGAGTGCTGATGGTAAACTATCTGCGATGTTTGATAATGGTACACCTACATAGTGATTGATAAGATCTGTTAATGACCCTTGTCCTAGTAAATGTAAACCAAGACCTACTAAACCTACTGCTACAAGGGTAAACATACCCGGAATTAATTTGGCAAATGAACGTGATACCGCTGGTGGTACCCCTGCTGGTAATTTAATAATAAGCTGCTTTACTTTGCTAAGTCTTACAAATACTTCTGTTGTAAAGAGTGCTACAACAATCGCTGTAAATAAGGCTTCTGTCCCTAAATACTTAAGTGCGATAAGTCCCCATCCTGATACAGCTTCACCAACCTCTGGTGTGATTGTCGCTGTTTGTGGGATAAGAATAAAGAATGATGCTACAGCAATAAGTGCTGACTGTAAGCCATCTTCATTGTATGATTTAGCTAAATTATACGCGATACCCATTACGAGGAATAACGCCATTAAAGCTAATGTTCCAAACCAAATGTCACCTGTTAAAGTCTTCCAACCTTCGCCGAACACTTTAACCATAAACTCTTGGTATGGATCAAACGGAATATTATTAATAAGTACTGCTACAGACCCTACCATTGTCAGTGCGATCATCGCAAGGAATGCATCTCTAATTGCTACTAAGTGTCTTTGTGCCCCTATTTTTGCTGCATACGGTACAATATGTCTGTCCATAAATGCCATAAATTTATCCATGGTTTCAATCTCCTTCTAGCTCCATATTCTAGTATCTTCTAGTCGTTTGCTTTTGTATAACGCTTTTTTCAATGTATAGACAAACTTTATTTGTTGCCTAATTCAAGTGCTCTTGCTAATACGCCTGCGCCATTACATCTACCGTAGTCCATCATGTTGATAACTTCTACTGGTACATTGTGTGGTGCTGCAATCTCTTGTGCTTTTGGTAAGACGTATCTTACTTGTGGTCCAAGTAATAAAACATCACATTTTTCAATCTCATTGGCTAAGTTTACTTCTGAAATCGCCCAAATCTCTGCTTCTACACCTTGTGCAGTTGCTGCATCTTGCATTTTTGTTACTAATAAACTTGTTGACATTCCTGCTGAACACGCTAACATAATTTTAATCATTTTAAAGTCCTCCATTGTTGTCTATTATAAGTATCGTTTTTGTTTGTGTATACGTTTTTGTCTTTGTATATACATTATACCTCTTTTGTACATATATGACAATAGTTATTTCATTTTTTTTTAGATGTTAACTACTTTTACTGTAAGGGTGTAGCCATAATAATAACTATTTGAATACTCAAACTTTTCTCCCCCTTTTAAGTTGGCTACTTGTTCCACCGCTAAAATAGGTGCTTCAGAGTCTAGATGGAGCAGTTCGATAATCTCATCACTAGCGATCATCGCTTCAATCTTTCTATCCGCATTGCTAATAGTGTGTCCACATTCATTTTCAATATAACTATACAAAGAATGAATACAATGTTCACGATTAAGATTTGGGAAAAGCTTCACGGGCATGTAGGTCACCATATACGCTACACGCTCACCATTGGCCATACGCACACGTTTGATTTCCCACACATTCTCACTTGGTTCTAATTCAAGTGCTTGTCCTACTGTATGTCCTGCTGGCACAATACTTAAGTTAATGAGGGCAGTTGAGATCTCATACCCCTTACTTTTAAGTTCTCTGGTAAAACTTGTGATACTTGCCATATTATCATTAATCTTATTGGCAAGAACGATACTTCCCACACCTCTTTGTCTTTTGATATACCCTTCTTTTACTAGGTTATTAAACGCCGAGCGCACTGTCATACGTGTCACATTAAACTCTTCACTTAAGTGGGTCTCCGTAGGAAGTAGTTCACCGGGTTTGATTTCTCCTGATGCAATAAGTTCCTTTAGATATCTTTCTATCTGCTTATAAATTGGCTCGCTCATTCTATGTTACTCCTCTTCTTCTATTTATATGTATAGACATATCTTACCACATCTGTGACCATCCACCTACTTGTTCACTGCAAATTTCACACATTGTATAGTCATTTACAAAAAAAAGCGTTTTCATTCACTAAAAAGAGTAGTAGGCTTTTTCATCCTACTACTCTTTTAGACTAATCTATACGCATTTGTGTCTCACCATCAAAGAAATGTAACGCTTCTTTATCAAAAGCAAATGTATCATGTTCGCCACCTTTATAAGGTAGATGGCCTGGTGTTGAAATGACTAATTCTTCACCGCTGGCAAGTCTCGCATGAATAATCTTTTCTTTACCTAAAAGCTCTACCACATCAAGTTCACACTCAAAAAGATTCTCACTTGCTTCTTGGGTCAGAAATCTTTCTGAACGAATACCCATAAAGACTTCTTTACCTTCATACTTCTGAAGATGCATCCCATCCTCCGCATTAGGTGTAATGCTTAAGTTACCTTTTTCAAAGACGAATTGACCGCCCTTGATACTTCCTTTGAAAATATTCATGGTCGGTGAACCAATGAACCTTGCCACAAAGATATTTTCTGGCTTTTCATAGAATTCCTCTGGTCTTCCGACTTGCTGAATCTTCCCATCATTCATCAGCACAATCTTTGTAGCCATAGTCATGGCTTCGATTTGATCATGGGTGACATAGATGGTAGTCGTCTCTTGTGATTGATGTAAACGCACAAGTTCCACACGCATATGCTCCCTTAACTTGGCATCTAGGTTTGACAGCGGTTCATCCATCAAGAATACCTTCGGTTTTCTAACCATTGCACGCCCTAGAGCTACACGTTGCCTCTGCCCACCAGATATATCTGAGGGCTTTGAATAAAGGTAATCGGTGATTTGGAGGATTTCCGCTGCCTCCATGACCCGTTCATGTATAAATTTCTTTGGTTCTTTACGCATACTTAAAGAAAAAGCCATATTTTCATAAACGGTCATATGTGGGTAAAGTGCATAGGATTGAAATACCATGGCAATATCCCTGTCTTTGGAAGGTACTTTATTAACCCTTTTCTCACCGAATAGTAAGTCGCCTTCGGTCACCGAGTTAAGTCCTGCTATCATCCGAAGCAATGTCGTCTTTCCACAACCTGATGGCCCTAAAATAACACAAAAATCTTTATCTTCTATTTCTAAGTCAATATGACGCAACGTAAAGTTTTCTCGCCCTTCATACTTTTTCCCTACATTCTTCAATGCAACTTTCATCGATTCTCCCCCCTAGCCTTTCACTGCACCACTTGCAAGTCCTGATACTAACTGCTTGCGAAGTGCGATAAATAAGATAACAATCGGTATTGCGATTAATAACCCACCTGCTGCAAAGGCCGGCTGATTCATAGTCCTTTGGTCATTGATAAGTGTATACAACCCTGCTGCTAATGTATAAGATTCTGGACTGGTAAGTAGTACACGTGGTAGTAAATAGTCCACACATGGACCGATAAATGCCCACAGTGCAATGACCGCAAGTATAGGCCTTGCAATAGGCATGATAATGAGTCGGTATACCTTCATATTGGAGCAGCCATCAATCTTCGCTGCATCATCCAGTTCGGTAGATATGGAATCCAGATACCCTTTTAAAATGATGGTATTAGTAGCGATCCCCCCTGCTGAATAAATGAGCACCAGCATCATCTGCCTTGTAAAGAAAGGCGCGATTGAAGAGATAATAGACTGCATCGTAAAGTATGCGGTAATCCCTGCAAAAGTCGGAATGGTCTGTATAAGCATAATTGCCATCAAAGATGGTTTACGCCCTTTAAAGCGGTACCTTGAGTACGCAAAGCCTGTAAATGAGACAAAAAGTAGCGTCAATAAAGCCGTAGCAATGGCTATAAAGATCGTATTGACAATCCATCGCACATACAAGGTGTCTGTGAAAAGATAGGTAAAGTGCTTCATGGAAAATGCAAACTCTCTATTCATCATAATGTTTTTTCCTTGGGCGCCATTAAACGCCGTTAAAATCATCTGATAAAGAGGCCATAAGATAACCACTGCCCAAGATAGCAGTACGATATAAGAAAACCCTAATCCAATCTTGCCAGCCACTGTTAACGGCTGTTTATCTGCTAGATAGAGCTGCTCTTTTTTCTTGGTTCTCATAGTTTTTCCTCCTTAAACGCCTTTGAATTTTTAAAACCTAGGAATGCAAAGACCATAAGGCCTAACGCGATGACAATGGTAATAGCTGCCCCTATAGCTTGCTGCTGGTTTTCCATCGTTAGTTTAAAGATATAGGAAATCAATATATCCGATGAACCTGCCAAGTTGCCATATACCTTCGGATTGAAGGGTCCACCACTATTAAACAAATACACAAGGGAGAAGTTATTGAAGTTAAACGTATACTGACCTACAAGAAGTGGTGCTGTCTGGAAAAGCACCATAGGCAAGGTGATGCGTCGTAATTTTTGCCAACTTGTGGCACCATCGATTTGGGCGGCTTCATAAAGGTCTGAAGGTATGGCTTGCAGTACCCCCGTGGACAGCAAGAAAATATAAGCACTTCCTAACCACCCTTGAATGCATATGATAGCAATCCGCGTCAGGGTCGTATCGTTTTTAATATCCAACGAGGCCCCCGTTACATTGTAGATAAGCTCCGTCAATACCCCTTGTCTTGATACCATGATACTAAAGAACATAACGGTGATAAAGAAGGGAACTGCCCAAGGTAAGATATACACAATCCTAAAGAAGTTCTTACCTTTCACGCGCTCGTTATTAACAAGTAATGCTAAGAAGAAGCCTATGAGAATCCCTAGAGATGTCCCTACAACGGTCCAAATGATGGTCCAGCCGAAGATACGCCAGAAGATAGACCCTGCCATCCCTTCCCCTTTGATGATGGCCATATAATTACTGAGGCCTATCCACGTAAATTTGGATTGATGCTTGGGATCCATATTGGTAAAGGATAAAAGAATCGCCGTCGTAATAGGTACAATAACAATAAATAAAATAACGGTTATTGTAGGAAGTGATACCAGATAAGGGAACCCCTCTGCCAGTATACTTCTTTTACTTTCAAACCAGTTTTTAGGTCTTATCCCCTTAAAAGCATTTTTTTGCACTTTATAAACATCTATAAAGCTTAGAATCAATATAGTCGCTGCCACGATAATCAAGAAAAGTGCCACAATCCCTTCTATCATATAAATGAGGGATTTACTGATTTTAGGGCCACCTTGTGCAAGGGTTATCAGTCCCCCTACCCCCTTACCTTGGTAATTACCATAACCTAGTGCATAAGGAATGGCTATGCCATAGATAAACAAGGTACCTATCATAAATAACATACTCTTGATATATTGCTTATGAACTAACTGCCCTACCCCTGGTAGTAGACACGTTAGATACGCGAGTAAACTTCCACTTCCTTCTGCCTCTAGAGGGGTAGTACGACGTATATGGGCCAGATTGTCTTTCAAGACATCACATTTTTGTTTAGAGCCTTTACGAATCTCGTAATTTTTACTTCTGATTTCCTGCTGTAAAGCGCGGGTAGGTATGGTGTCTTTTTGGAGGTCTATCTTCGTTCGCATCTCTCTTTGCAGTAGTTTCTTCTCATTTTGGTATGCCTTCTCAGAAATGATGCCTTCTTTTTGCTTTTGCTTTAAGGCTTTCACTTGCTCTTTGTGTTGTGCTTCCTGCTCTTTACAAAATGCTGCTACAGCCGTTTTCGCTTTTTGGTTTTCCTCTGCCCCTACCTTACCTTGTGCTTCCTTGGCTTTTACTCTAGCTTCTAAGTTGTCTTGTAAATGTGCGATGATTTCACCTAATTGCTCTGTAATCAACTGCCCGTTCTTATAGGTAAGTTCCGCATCATAGCAGAGTTCACGGTAATCTTCATAAAAAACCTTTTCTTTTTCTGCTACAAATAAATCCATGTATAGTTTTTTCAATTGATTAGACTGATGCGCTTTAAGGGTTTCTTTATACTGCTTCTTTTCTACCTTAAGCTGAGTTTTAAATGCTTTTTCCTTTTCTTTAAAAGCCTTTAATTGCTGACTATACGGATGTGCTTCTTTCGCTCTTATGTACGCCTTCTTTTTATCTACTAGCTGCTGCCTTTTCCCCTTATCACGCTCTCTGTCTATGGCATCTTGCAGCTTTACCAGTTCTTTTATATACTCATTTTTCCGTTCATACTTATTACCTATATGATCATATAAGACTTCCTCATAATTTGCCAACTGACTCCCCCCTCGTTTCACACCCTTGCTCTTTAATCACTTGGATTAAATGAAGCATCGTTCCAATGCATAAAAGATACCCTAGTATTTTTATATAGTAAAATCCTGAGTAAAGCGCCCATTCAGTAACGGTATACGCTAGGCCACCTAGTAATAAAACAGTCCATATAAAGACAAACAACTTGCCGATACGTACCTTAAGCCATGTGATATACGCATATACCCCAAGCATCATCGGCATCATCACTTTCATACAAAATGAGCCAAGTTCTAATGCGACGTACGTTTCAAAGCTGAGTGCTTCGCCCATGGTTTTCACCCACAGATTATACACACTAGGGTCTTTGACCTTCATAAGTACTTGAAGTGATTCACAAAAAATAATGACTGCACACCCTAGAACAATCAGGTAAAAATGCTTGATTGGTAATTTTGTCGTTGCTTCCATGATGCCCCCCTTTTTTTCTTAAGCCTGTCTATGTGTAAAAAAAGTAAGAAGAGAACGGGCTCTCCTTACTTTTCTTATTTATTGAAACTACTTTGTTATTATTGGAAGTTTACCATCATCGCTTCAAATGCTGCTTGCACTTGTTCGTATGCTGCTTCTACTGTAGTTGGTTTTACTGATGACCAAGAAAGAAGGGCATTTTGCCATGTTGGCCATACTTGACCCCATTCGGTGAAGAGTGGTCTTGCCACAGCCTTTTCATAAGACTCAAGTGTACATGCGATAACTGCTTTATCTGTATCTGATAAATCGGATTTTTGATAAACATCTGCTGATACGTTAGGAAGAATCTTTCCTGTGGCTTTAAATAATTCCACTGCGTATTCAGGGTTTACAAGTTCTTTAATCATTTCTTGTGCTAAAGCCATTTCTTCTGTCTTTCCTTCAAGACGTGCATTTACTGCTAATCCCCAACCACCTTGCCAGTGTGTGAGTGCCTTACCTGTTACTGTTACTGCACTAATAGGTAGTACTTTCATATCAGCGCCACCATTTGTTTTTTCTGCAAGACCTGGTGTTGCCCATGGGCCATCGATACGAAGACTTGTTTGATTGCCTGATGTAAAGGCTGAATCAATGTATCCCCATGCCGCTTCTTTATCCCAAAGGTCTGATCCTAACTGATCATGTACTTGCCAATAGTTAAAGAGTGCTTGGAATAAAGCTTGCTGATCTTTGGTGAGCTCACTGTATGGTTTTGTTAAGTCTGTGTAAAGCTTACCTTCTGCGTCTTTGTCAAGAAGTGTTAGGTCTACTGCATTTGTAAAGGCTACACCAAACCATGCATCATGAACCACGCTTAGCATATCTTCTGGATTAAGGGTTGTAAATTCCATTTTCTTTGTAAGGTCAACGCCTTGAGCTGCTGCATTAGCCGTATTTGCAAATACCACAAGGGTTTCTAAGTTAAGTGGGAATGCTAAGTATTTTCCATCTAATTTAAAGCTTCCGCCAAGTCCTTCATCAAATTTGCCAAATCCACCAACAGCTTTCGCAATTGCTTCAGAATCAATCTCTGCCAATGCTTCATTTTGTGCCAATCCATACATGCGGTCTACTGGAATCGCAAATATATCTGCAATATCTGGGTTGGTCACATCTGTAGAATCGAGTACTTCTAAATTGTCAAAAGAACCTGTTTCGATAATATTAATCGTTGCATTAGGATATTTTGCTTTTACCCTCGCTACAGCTGCCTCATAATGTGGCATCCATGCGGTTTCTGCTTGAACTGAAATCGTTGCGGTTAAATCTTCGGGTACTGCATCCGCTCCATTCTGTGTACTACCACACCCCGCTACTGATAACGTTACCAAAAATAATGCTACTATACTTCTAAACTTCTTCATGACTTATCCCCCTATCACTTTTTATGGTACTTCTTTGTCTAGTTTATGCCTTTTACACTAGACATTATGACTCGAAACTTGTTTATATTTTTCAGTATAGTATCACATATTAGATTTGTCAATATATTCCACTTAATTTTCGGAACCGTTTCTATTTATTTTTAAATCGGTGTCCTATGGACACACTATTTGCTTTATTCCCTCTAGCGCTTCTATGAAAAACTCTTCTTGCATCGATGAATAGGAAAGGGTCAACTGTAGGCCTTTCTCCCCTTTTTCAATGGCACTTACTTCTATCCCTTTTGCCAATAAGTTCTTTTTGGCCGTCGACACACTTAGCTGTGTAGACACTTCTACACAAATCAAGAAGCCACCACTTCCTTTTTGTACGATTGCCTCTGTTCCAAAAACTTTTTCAATACTTTCTATGAACTTTTCTTGCTTATCCATATAGACTTTCCTAGCTTTTTTGATTTGCTTTTCTAAATGCCCATCTCTTATAAACTGACAAAGCGCAATCTGCTCTACTTTAGATACGGTCTGATTATAATACCGTCCTTTGTCTTCATACTGCTTCATAAGACCTATCGGTAACACCATAAAACTCACCCTCAAGGAAGGCACCAGGAGTTTTGAGAAAGTACTCATATAAACCACATGTCTTCCACCATCTAATCCTTGCAAGGACGGTGTGGGCCTTGTATGGTAGTTAAATTCGCTATCATAATCGTCTTCAATAATGAGACAATTATTCTTTTCTGCAAATGCTAGTAACCCCAAACGTATCTTCATGGGCATTACACCTCCCCATGGCGTGATGTGAGAAGGTGACGTATAAAGCATGGCTACTTTTCTTTCTTCAAAGCAGGTATAGTCCTCATCAATTTGATCGACTCTTAGCGTTTCCACTCCTCGATCTTGAAAGACTGCCTCCCCTTGCTTAAATACCATCCCTGTAAAAGCTACTGGACTGCGACTACCTGTAAGAGAACAAAGAATCTGAAGTAAACTTTGTACACCCGCACCTACTACGATCTGCTCTGGCGTACACACCACACCTCTTTTTTCTCTTACATAATCACACAGTGCTTTTCTTAAATCGTATTCGCCTTGTACATCACCATATGAAAGAAGCCTTTCTGTATTTCTCAAAGCACTTTTTATATACCGTCGCCATATGTCAAAATTAAAACTTTTGCGGTCTACTGTTGCACTGGCCAAGTCGTACCTGATCTTTTGCTTATCTTCAGGTAGCTTCGGCTGTGCTTCCATTGGCTGTGCTGAAGGATACTCTAATTCACTGACATAAAAGCCACTCCCTGCCTGTGGCATCACATAGCCTTCTGCTGCTAATTGCATATACGCTGCTTCCACTGTGGTGCGACTCATCCGCCTTTCCATAGCACACTTTCTGATAGATGGAA
>JBOFIT010000248.1:0-10498 GCA_051650305.1 Cellulosilyticaceae bacterium | reverse complement strand
CGATGACTTAGAGACTCTGGATATCAGATATGAATAACTATACCCCTACATTAGAAGACATTAAGAGTCGGGAAAACCTATGTATTTGACACTATACTGTAATTACAGCAAAGGAAGGAGAGCATCTTATGAATGGTTGGAATGAAGGTATTACTAATGCGATTGCATACATTGAGGAGAATTTAACTGGCGATATTGGTATAAACGAAATAGCAGATAAAGCCTATGTATCAAGTTTCTACTTTCAAAAAATATTTAATATATTATGCGGCTTTACAGTTGGTGAATATATAAGGAATCGGCGTTTGACACTTGCTGCACAGGATCTTTGTTCTACTAACATCAAAGTGATTGATGTTGCACTGAAATATGGTTATGATTCTCCCGATAGTTTTGCCAGAGCATTCACTAAATTCCATGGAATAAGCCCTTCCGCCGCAAGAGAAAAAGGCAGTAAGCTGAATTCTTTTGCACCGCTGAAAATCAAACTTACATTGGAGGGTGGTACTATGTTAGAGTACAAGATTGTCAAAAAGGCACAGTTTACAGTAATGGGAAGGTTACGTAACTTTAATACGGAAACTTCTTATACCGAAATTCCTAAGTTCTGGCAGGAGCATATGGAAAACAGTGAGAGTAGTGTTGTGTGTGGTATGTATGGAATTTGTATGGACAGTGATGGAAAACACTTCGATTATCTCATTGCTGATAATTATATTCCTGGAAACGAGATTCCAGCAGGCTATGAAACAAAAGTAATCCCAGCAGGTACATGGGCTATATTCCCTTGTCATGGTGCATTACCAAAGGCATTACAGGATGTGAATACGAAAATATGGAGTGAGTGGCTGCCGTCTTGCAATGCGTATAAACTTGCTGGCAACTACAATATCGAGCTATATACACCGGATAACTATAGCGAAATTTGGGTACCTGTAGAAATGGCTTAGTCTTCAGTTTGTAAAATTTAAGCTTTAAACGTTCGCCACTTAGCATAAGTCTTGGAGCTGAGTGTCACATCCTGTCCTCATACTATTTTATTATCAGTTCATTGGGGACGCTATTTTCCCTTCCCTAGCTATAAGCTAGCAAAGGGGAATGCATGTATGGAGGCTTCCTCCGCAGACTTCTTAGAACCACTTAGAGAACGTAGTTAGACTGCTCTTAGGACAACTGTCTGAGGAAAAGTGTACTTCTTTTTCGAGTTTTGTCCGTTAGTCTAACGTAGTGAAATTAGTGGTTCTTAGAAGGTGAGGACTAGAAGTCGTAATACATGCATCCCCTTGCGGCACTATACCATTAGCTCATTGGGGGCACTGCTTTTCTGGAAAGTATACACATCCCTACTGCCACATCCCCCTAACGCGAAACCCCCAAGCATTTAGATTTTAAACGCTTGGGGGTTTTCAGTTAGCCTATATCTTATTTATCATTACGTAATTTTTTTGCGTATTCACCCGTTAAGTTATAAATAAGCCATTCCGCAATGTTAGTCGTATGATCCGCAATACGTTCAAAGTACTTGATAATCATAATGTACTCTGCACCTTGTCTCGCAAAGTCAGTACTTTTGTTCATCTCATCTACCAGCTCATGCCAGATTCTTTTAAATTCCGCATCAATCTTATCATCAAACTGACAAATCATACGTAGTTTCTCTACGTCTTTTTGAACAAAGCTATCGATTGTCATATTAATCATCTGCTGTACATCTGTGGCCATACGTTCGATATGTCTCTTATACGCCACTTCTTTTGACCACTCGCCATCTTGTAATTGTAAGCTATAAGTACAGATATCTTCACATTGATCTGCAATACGTTCCATATCTGTTACGATTTTTAAAATAGACATGATAAATCTTAAGTCGTGGGCAATAGGTTGCTGATGCATAATAAGTGCCACACATTTTTTTTCGATTTCTACTTCACGTAAATCAAACTTGTCGTCACCTTGACGCACTTCTTCTGCAAGGGCTGGGTCTCCATTGATAATGGCCTGTATGGTTTTGCCCACCGCTACTTCTAGCTCTGTCCCCATTGTAATAATATCTTGTCTTAGCTCTAAAAGACCTTGTTCAAATACTTTTCTCGGTGCCATAAAAGTCTCCCTTTCTTAACCAAATCTTCCTGTAATATAGTCTTCTGTACGTTTATCACGTGGCATACTAAAAAGCTCATCTGTCGTATTACACTCTACTAATTCACCTAATAAGAAAAAGGCTGTCTTATCTGATATACGTGCTGCCTGCTGCATATTATGTGTGACAATCACAATGGTATACTGCTCTTTAAGTTCATTAATGAGGTCCTCGATTTTATGGGTTGAAATAGGATCTAGGGCAGAAGTTGGCTCATCCATAAGCAGTACTTCTGGATTCATCGCGATACTTCTTGCGATACAGATACGCTGTTGCTGTCCCCCAGATAAACTAATGGCATTTTTACGTAGGTTGTCTTTGACTTCATCCCAGATGGCTGCTTTTCTCAAGCTATCTTCTACGATGCCATCGAGCACTTCTTTCTTTTTGATGCCTTGCATACGTGGTCCATAGGCAATATTATCATAAATACTCATAGGGAACGGGTTTGGCTTTTGGAAGACCATTCCCACATTTTTCCTTAACTCTATTGTATTCATATCGAATATATTTTGCTCTTTATAAGTGATGCTTCCTTCTACTTTTGTATCGGCAGCTAAATCACTCATACGGTTAAGTATACGTAAAAAAGTTGACTTACCGCACCCAGACGGTCCGATAAAAGCTAAAACTTCGTTTTTATGAATTTCTAAATTAATGTTTTTTAAAGCTTGAAAATCGCCATAGTAAAATGACAAGTCCGATACTTTAATAAGTGGATTATTCATCTCGTTCTCTCCTCTTTCCTTAATACCTTATTTATTAACACGCATCTTTCTACCGATGATATAAGTTGCTCCATTGAGTATAAGTACCACTAATAATAAAACGATAGCTGTACCATACGCCCCCTCAAAAGAAATCCCTTCTTTTGCTAGTAAATATAAATGTACTGAAAGTGTTCGCCCAGACTCCATCACATTACTTGGCACACGGAATACCATTCCCGCTGTCAAATAAATAGCAGCTGTCTCGCCTACAATTCTTCCTGTACTAAGGACGATACCTGTCAAAATCCCTGGTAGTGCACTTGGTAACACCACTTTCATAATGGTGGAAAACTTCGATGCACCTAGCGCAAGCGAACCTTCTCGGTAGCTTACTGGCACTGTCTTTAATGCTTCTTCTGTTGTCTTTACCACTGTTGGTAAAATCATAATCGCTACCGTTAAAGATCCTGCTAAGATGGAGTACCCAAGTCCTAACTGGGTTACAAAAAACATCATCCCAAATAAACCAAACAAAATAGAAGGTACTGCTCCTAAGCACTCCGTTGCAAAGCGTATCCCTTGCACAAACTTGCCACCGTTGGCATATTCGTTTAGGTAAATCGCACACCCCATCCCAATGGGTACGGCAATACTAAGTGCTATGACGACCATATAAAGTGTGGTCACAATGGCTGGAAAGAGTCCTATCAAATCCACATGTTTAATACCTTTAATGACTAAATAGCTTAAAATCCATAGAAGAACGGCGAAACTCGTCATTGCAATAAGCCCCATTACTGCATAAATAACCTTTTCTTTGGCACTATACCCTTTATTAAGTTTTTGCACGTTTTACGCCCCCTTCTTTTTCGGACTATTAAGTTTACGCATGACAAGGTTAATCCCTATAATGATGATGAAAAGAATCATCCCTGTCGCAAATAATGCTTGTTGATGAATCCCTGATGCATAGCCCATTTCAATGGCAATGTTCGCTGTTAATGTACGTACTGGATCAGTAATGCTACCTGGAATCAGTGGCGTGTTACCTGCTACGAGAATAACTGCCATTGTCTCTCCCAGTGCACGCCCTATACTTAGAACAATCCCTGCTAGTGTACCTGATTTTGCCGCACTTAATTGCACCTTGAAAATATACTGTAAATGTGTCGCTCCAAGTGCTAATGCACCTTCTTTATACTCATGAGGTACTGCTCTTAGGCTTACTTCTGTCATACGAATCACAATAGGAAGTACCATAATTGCTAAGATAAAGATTACTGCGAGCAAACTACTTCCTGCACCATTTCCTCCAAATAAATCATTAATAAGTGGTACCACTACCATTAAGCCCCAGAATCCATAGATAACTGATGGTATACCTGCTAATAAGTCAACTGCTGCTGACAATACACTAGCAATTCTTGGTGGTAGAATTTCAACCATAACAATAGCCGTTGTCACCCCTACAATAATAGCTATTACCATAGCGCCAATAGTACCGTAAGCACTTGCCACAAGCATTGGGAAAATCCCAAATATTTCTCCAGATGGTATCCATTCTCTCCCAAAGAGGAAATCCATAAGTGATGTATGCTTAAAGAATGGCAAGCCATTTAATATAATGTATCCTCCCATAAACACAACTGCTGCAATAGTTGCAGCAGCACATATGAGGAATACGACTTTCATGATTTTATCAAGTTTAATCTTCGCTCCCGTGTTCATTTATATCACCTTAATTGACTGGAATGTATTTATCGCTTACTACTTCTTGACCTTCAGGACTTAAGATAAAGTCTACGAATGCTTGCACATCTTGTGATACTTCTGGTTGTGTAAGAATAAGAAGTGGTCTTGATATTGTATAAGAACCATCTTTGATGCCTTCTACTGTTGGTACCACACCATCAATGCTTACTGCTTTTACAGTTTCATCGATATAACCTAAAGATACGAAACCAATCGCACCTTCTTTAGATGCAACGTTTGCTCTTATGGCACCATTACCTTCTGCTACTAAAGCTGTCTGTACAATGGTTGATACTTCTTTATCATCTCTTTTTTCTGTAAGTCCTACGATTTCTTCAAAAGCACTACGTGTACCTGAACCATCTTCTCTTGTTACCACGACGATTGCTTGATCTGCACCGCCTACTTCGCTCCAGTTTGTAACCGTTCCGTTGAAGATATCTTTTACTTGCTCTTTTGTTAAGTTGCTTACACCATTTGATGGATGGATAACCATTGCGATTCCGTCAAATGCGATAACAGTTTCTTTAAGTCCATATTCTTTTTCTGAATCTTTGATTTCTCTAGATGCCATACCGATGTCTGCTGTTTTTTCATGAGCTGCTTTTACTCCCGCTGATGAACCTACCCCTTGTACTTCGATAACCACATCTGGATTTTTCTCTTTGTATGTATCTGCTAACGCTTCCATAGGTACTGCAACTGTTGTTGAACCTACTGTTGTAATTTTTGCCCCAACTACTTCTTTACTTCCACACCCTGTGAAAAGTAAACTTCCTAATAATACTGTACTTAAACCAACGATTAATTTATTTCTTAACATAATGAAAACCTCCTAAGAATCAACTTTATAGTTGTATCTTATAGGAGGTTTATTGGAATTATATTGGGTTTTTGTTAATTCTATGTTAAATCCTATAGTTTCAGTTCTTCTACTAGAAATCTTCTGATACTTGCTAAGTTACATAGCAGTGCCACTGTAAAAGTAATCATAAGAAAACTCATGAAAGCACTTATTAGTATGACATCATCTGGTGCATTCAAACTAAATGCGTTGATACAACAGCTGATGAAGCCTACATACAAGCATCCCTTCCACTTACTTCGTATGGCTATCTGCAACTCCTTGCACCAGCCTTCCGTTCTACCTTGCCACTTAAATGCTGTATAAGTTAGATTATAACTTGCTGCTTCAAATTGGGATGCTTGTGGTTTGATGGTTCCTTCAGCGATGGCGCCTAGTAACTGGTGTACCACCTCACATAGATAATAAATAATCACTATCAAACTTACGCCATAGATTGCCTGTAACGTATAGGTTACAAGTGGTTCATCAGGCTTTGTCCATAGTAAAAGGCACGCTATGATATGAAAACCTAATATCCCTACCGTCACCCGTCTCCCCTGACGTGCTTTAGGGATAGCTTCTTGCAAGCCTTCAAACGCCAAAGCAATACATATATAGCCAATGACGTCTGGTAGTATATCGATAAATCCAAAGTTGATATCTAAGAAAATAAGGACGAGTCCCCACCAAAATGAATGTATAGCCTTACTCATAAGAATCTACCTCCCCTTGAAGTGACTTGATGACTTCCCTCTCGCCAAACCGTAGCTGATGCATAGACTGGAAGATTTCACTTCTCAGCATTTCTTTATTGCCAGCTTCATCTTCTACCTCGAAATTAAGCCCTGTGCGATAGGTCTTGGTAAATAGCCTCTCATCCTTACTTTCATAGTGGATGGTGATTCGCTTGCCCGCCTCAAGTGCCAGTGGAAAAGTGATTGCTTCCAGTGGGGTATCGTTAATGGAGATATCAAACAAAGCTGTAAGCTCCTCCATAAAAGGACCAGTCGGTTCATGGAGATAGCCATCTACCAGCATCATATGTTCTGTCTTCTCTATAATCCTTGTATCATTACTCGAACCGCTGCTCCCCTTCTCCTTATAAAGCGTTGCTTCTTCTCTTTCCCCTTGGAAAGGATACAGATAGATTGCTCCTAAGTCTACTTCTCTGCTGGTGCCGTCTTCTGCATACACCAGCATCTTCGTGAGTTTTATAGGTTCACTGGTAGGATCTTTGCTCCACACTTTTAGATGTGGCACATTGTGAAGCAAGTCACGTTCTCTTATAAGGAGTGCATAAAGTTCGTATCTTCCCTCTCTTCCCATACGCTCTTGATGAAGATAGAAAGTTTCATCTGAGACTTCTGGAAAACTCACATCTCTTACTAGTCCTTGACCGTTCACTATGATATACGGAATCTCTACACTCTCACTATTATTATTTGGATAAAGCTCCGCCTCTGTATATTGCTTGATAAAAAGTGGTTCTTGTATACTTCCCTCTAAGTAATACCAGATGTTCCCCAGGTATAAGATGAGGAGGATTAGACCTCCTATCATCCAAGTTTTCTTATCATCCCCCATATATGCCCCTTTCTTTTTGTTTCTATAATGCTTGATATTCTTCTCTACTATAAAACTCTGTTTTTTTCAAATAAGTAGGTATATGCTTCTCTTCATCATTAATCATCACTTTTGCATACTTATGGGCAATCTCTAAAGTATATGTATTCTGATTGGTTGGTAACATTCCCATGCATCTTAGACGTAGCTTAATACTCTTATCTAAACAAGGTATATCAAACAAACTTAAGAAGCGTTCACAGCGTCCCTTAAATGCACGTTCTGGGTCTAAATTATCAATTTGCGTATTTTCAAAAGTAAAATCAATATTTAGCCAATCTTCCTCCATATAAATATTGGACGAACAGAACTCTTCGATATACTCACGGTTTTGATTTGCTCTTGATAAACGTGAGAATTCTTCTAGTTCATCAATAAAAGTGAGGAAAGCCGAAGTATTGTTGATACTCTTAATCTGGTATGCTCCACTAGTATGGTCTGCAATAGCACGTAGGATCGTAAGCTTCATATCATCTCTTTCAAGAAGTGGGTTGTGGAAGTCAATACGCTCGTAATTAGCTGCTTTAATAGAGCAGTTGCTCATAGCTACTACATTTTTCATCAGTAAAAATGCACTCATAATACCATGTTTGTATTCTTCAAAATCCTTACTATAACGCCAGTAATCTGCCTTGCTATTGCTTAAGTAAGCAGTGGTCTTGAAAAATGATATAACTTTTTGCTTTTCTTCTTTTGTAAGCTTTTCTACCTCATCACCATAAACATGAGTAATACTCCCTCGGTCATCAAATCCAAAAATTCTTTTAAACATTTCTTCGTCTGCTATATCCCCTGCTACACTCCCTCCTATATTACGCTCAATCGTTTGACTTAAGTGCTCAATAAAAGACTGAATATAGACTTGTTCACTATCTGTGTAGTTAAAAGCAAACTCATTGTAGCTTTTGATAGAGAAGTAAGGCAGTACTGCACCCATACACTTATTAATCTTCTCCATTTTCTTTAATGGGTACCCAAGGTCATGAGTCAATGCTGCAATACAACGTAAGGACTCTTCCTTCGCTTGCCTCTCGAAAGCTTTTTCTATTGCTGGCAGTGCCTCCGCAATGGCTCCATGAATGGCTGTATCTTTAAACATAGCTACAGTTTCCTTAATTCTTTCATACTCACTTTCCATGTCTTTTGTGACTGGGTCAAACTCTTTATGCTTCATCAGGTATTCTCCAAGGAAGTATACCCATAAGCAATGTAAGGTATGGTCACGATAAAATGAGTCTGATGCAAAAATAAGTTCTTCAAAGTTGACGTATTCATCAAAGTATTTGAAAAGCTTATCGTACCCTCTCTTATCTGGGTCAATATCACTCATAGCCGCCTCAAAAAGTGCTTTCCAAAGACTCTTAGCAATGCCTATTTTTTTGTGCATTGTCTCGCACTCTCGTAGTGCCTTTACTTGCTCCGTGATACGTTCCTCGTAATGTGGTTTGTCTTTTAAATAATTGACATTGCCTTCTTCTACTTGCTGCAAATAAAAATCCAGTACAACTTTTTCGTTTAAATAGTTCATCTTTTTCCCCTATTCCTTTTTATAATATTTTTAGGGTCACTACATAGTTGTTCCATGATGTTTATTTAATTATAATTTATTTTCAGAATCTTTAAAAGTTCTTATGTCGATTTTATTCGTGCTTTTTGCTTATCTCTCTCAATCTTATAATACCTTCAGTTCAAAGATACGTTCATTTCTACTCGTCATTTCCTCAGCAATCACTTTAATGACTTCTAACTCCCTTATGATTTGATCAGATAACTTCTTCGTTTCTTCAAATAATCGCTCCGCTTGTGGCATCTCACCTTTATCAATAGCATTCATCACCTTATGTCCATTTCTGTGTAATGTCATGTGTACCGCATCAATACCTCGCCACTTCTCTTTCACTAATGGATGCTCTACTTTCACTCCATTGTAGAAATGTCCAAAAGCACACTTATTGCCATCAATTTGCAGTGGAATTAATTTTTTTGCCATTACCATGTCTTTTAATTTTACTAACCACTGGCTATGGGCATGAATAGCATTATCTATATTTTCGATGAATTTTTCATTACTTACAGGATGTGTACCATTGTTCATCACTTCTATAAAGTCTTTGATGACACTAAAGAGCCCATCATCTAATTTGCCCACATGTTTCGCATAGTTATGTACCTCTTCTGCTTCCTTCAGCACTTCTCCTGAGCTAGCACTGATCTTCTCCGCCTCTTCAGCCACCATTTGCATAGCACCTGCTATGCCTTCACTAGCTATATTAATCTCTATCATGTTGTTACTTAAGTTTTCTATATGTGTCACTGTATCCGTAAGCTCTCCTACACTTTTCTCGAATCTTTCGCTTACACCCTCGATTTGCTCACCCATCTCCTCGATAGATTCTCTCGTGCTATGTACGCTTCTCATACTTTCTTCTGTGGCTTGCTTGATATGGTCTGTAAAAGTCTGCATATCACCCAGCTTATTTTTAGTTCCCTCTGCCAGCTTTCTGATTTCTTCCGCCACTACTGCAAAGCCTCTGCCTTCTTCACCTGCTCTTGCGGCTTCAATACTTGCATTAAGTGCGAGAAGATTGGTCTGTTCTGCGATACCACGTACCCCTTCTACAATATTTTGTATCTGGCGACTCATTTCCTCTAACTCTTTCATCTGCTGATCCATAATCTCAGCATGCTCTAGCACTTTGTCCTTAAGTGCTGCAATAGCTTTGATCTGCTCATTATTACTGATATTCACATCTTTCAAATAGATTGCTTTCTCTGTAATGTTTTCTAATACAGTTGTGCTTTCATTCAGTGCATAGGATGCCTCGTTGACACTGGCAGTAATCTCTTCTACAATCCCTGTATTGGATGTACTAGACTCTGCTAATCCATTAGCAATTCTTCTTAAACCATCTGATGAAAATTGCATCCTTACATCAAATTCACTTAATTTTGCGCTTTCCTCTATGAGCTTCAAGATCTTGTTGTAATTCAGTTGGTCATTCTCAATCAATGTATCAATAAGCTTTAAGATCTCTGCATGTTGCTTATGCTTTAACTCTGGTCGTGCTAAACTCTTGCCTTCTACTCTTTTTTTTGCATATGCATAAACTGTATTTAATTCTCCACATCTTTTAATTCTTATCATGTAAGCCTCCTGGAAGTTGAATTATAGTATAACTCTTTTTATTATAAGCTATTTTTCTGTAATATCAAAAATTTTTCTCACCCTTTTAATCTCAAGCTATTTATAGTAGAATAAGTTTGTTTACTATACAGATAAGGAGTTTTATATGAAAACATTTGAGCTTATTGCCACTTCTACTTTCGGCTTAGAAACCATCGTACGTCGTGAAGTTGAAGATCTTGGCTATGAAATAAATGAGGTAACTGATGGTAAAGTTACTTATACAGGCGATGTGGAAGCTA
>JBOFIT010000247.1:0-2725 GCA_051650305.1 Cellulosilyticaceae bacterium | reverse complement strand
CCCATATAGGGAAGCATAGCTTTATGGATTTGAAGATTGAAGCCAAGGGGGACTTGGAAATCGATGGCCATCATACAGTAGAAGATGTAGGGCTTGCGTTGGGGCAGGCCATACGTCAGGCATTGGGAGACCGAGTAGGGATTAATCGCTATGGCGATCGCATAGTCCCTATGGATGAAGCGCTTATTTTATGTGCTTTGGACTTATCAGGTAGACCGTACTTAGCCATCGACACGCCTTTTAGGTCTCCTATGGTAGGAAGTTTTGATACACAATTGGTAGAAGAGTTCTTTAGGGCATTAAGTGTACAGGTGGGTATGAACTTGCATGTGCAAGTACTAAGAGGTACCAATGACCATCATATCATTGAAGGGATGTGCAAAGCGTTTGCCAAGGCATTAGGTGACGCCATCAGCTTAAATCCACGGGTCACTGGCGTATTGTCAACAAAAGGGGTATTGGAGGTATAGTATGAGGATTGCCATTATTGATTATGGAATGGGAAATCTCCGTAATGTAGAGAAAGCTTTTAGGAAACTGGGCTATGAGGCGGTCATTACCGAAGAGCCAGAAGTTATTCGCACAGCAGATAAAGTGGTGCTACCTGGAGTAGGTGCTTTTTGCCAGGCCATAGAGACACTGCGAAAGACGGGGCTTGATCAAGTGATTAGAGAAGTCGTAGAGAAGGGGACACCGCTTTTAGGCATATGCTTAGGGATGCAGTTGCTTTTTGAAGAAAGCTATGAAAACGGTCACCATACAGGGCTTGGGCTGATAGAAGGCAAGGTGGTACGCTTTGACGTACCTTTGAAAATCCCACATATGGGATGGAATACATTGACATTACAGAAGCGTCCCCCTCTTTTTGAAGCAGTAGAGGAAGAACCTTATGTGTATTTTGTCCATTCGTATCACGTGGAGACAGACCCTCAGTGGGTCAGTGCGACCACTGAGTACGGTAAAGAAGTGGTGGTAGCCGTTCAAAAAGGGCATGTATATGGGATGCAATACCATCCAGAGAAAAGTAGTGAGGCAGGGCTTTTGATGCTTAAGGCTTTTGCAGAACTTAATTAAAGGAGGACGCAATGAGACTTTATCCAGCAATTGATTTGAAAGATGGAAAATGTGTACGTCTTTTACAAGGGAATTATGACCAAGTGACGGTATTTGGCCATGAGCCAGGTGAAATGGCGAAGAAATGGGAGTCATTAGGTGGGAGTTTTCTTCACCTTGTGGATTTAGATGGTGCCAAAGCAGGTAAAGGGATTAATGATGCAGCCATCCAAGCGATTATAAAAAGTGTCAGCATACCCGTCGAGTTAGGTGGTGGGATTCGTACCATAGAGGACATCGAACAAAAGCTCGTTATGGGCGTTAGTCGTGTCATCTTAGGGAGTATTGCCGTTAAGGATTTTGGACTAGTAGAAGAAGCTATCCAGAAGTTTGGTGCAGAGCGCATCGTGGTAGGGGTAGATGCCAAGGATGGTAAGGTAGCCATTGAAGGTTGGCAGGAAGTGACTGCGTTAGATGCCTTAGATTTTTGTCAGCGTCTTGAAAAAGCAGGGGTACGTACGGTGATTTATACAGATATTGCAAAAGACGGCATGATGCAAGGGCCTAATGTTCAGGAAACTGAGAGACTTGTGGCACACACAGGTCTTGACATTGTGGCATCAGGTGGCGTAGCGACTTTAGAAGATTTGAAAAAAGTAGAAGCCAGCGGTGTGGAAGGGGCTATTATAGGGAAAGCCATCTACACAGGTGCCATAGACCTTGCAGAAGCAGTAAGGCTTTTTGAAAGGAAGTGAGAAGATGCTTAGTAAACGTATTATTCCATGTCTGGATGTAAAAGACGGAAGAGTGGTCAAAGGGGTAAACTTTATTAATCTAATTGATGCAGGAGACCCAGTAGCAGTCGCTAAGGCTTACAGTGATGAAGGCGCAGATGAAGTCGTTTTTTTAGACATTACAGCCTCTTCAGACAAAAGACATATCATACTGGATGTGGTAGAGCGTACAGCAAGTGAAGTATTCATCCCCTTAACAGTAGGTGGCGGTATTCGTTCGGTAGAGGACATTAGGAACTTGCTCAATGCAGGGGCAGATAAAATCTCCATGAACACTTCGGCAGTACAAAATCCGAAGCTTATCACCGAAGGTGCAGAACGCTTCGGGAGTCAGTGTATCGTGGTGGCCATAGATGCCAAACGCACCGACGATGGTACAGGTTTTGAGGTGTACATACATGGAGGCCGTACAGCCACAGGCATCGATGCGATTTGGTGGGCAAAGGAAGTAGAAAAGTATGGTGCAGGGGAAATCCTGCTTACAAGTATGGATGCAGATGGTACCAAGGCAGGCTATGACTTAGCACTTACAAAGGCCATTAGTGAAGCTGTGAACATTCCTGTTATTGCATCAGGTGGCGCAGGCAGTAAAGCTCACTTTGCAGAAGCCTTTACAGAAGGGAAAGCAGACGCAGCACTTGCAGCATCCCTCTTCCACTTTAAGGAACTAAGCATTGCGGAACTGAAAGATTATTTAGCAGATGCACATATACCCGTAAGGAAAGTATGAAAGGAGTCATTATGGAAAATCAACCATTTATGAGGAGTATACGTTTTAATCAGCACGGGCTTGTGCCCGTCATCGCACAGGACTGCCATTCAAAGAAAGTACGTATGATGGCTTATATGAATGAGGAAGCTCTACAAAAAACACTGGA
>JBOFIT010000246.1:0-4939 GCA_051650305.1 Cellulosilyticaceae bacterium | reverse complement strand
AATATACTAGGGGCATACTTAGGAAAAGATGGTATAGATGAGGCACTTATTGAACAATTAGAGATGGCCAAAGAAATCAATCAAATGGGTAAAGACTTGTATACACGGTTAGAAGAGACAGAAGACTGGTATAAACGTTATCCAGGATGGTAAAAAAATAGAGTCCGTAGATTTATGGACTCTATTTTTTTTGCTTTATAAGTTCTTTGAGGTCTAAGGCACGCTCTTTGAGTTGACCATGAGAGGATTGAACCACATCGCCTAGATAACTTCTAGCTGTATCAAAATCTTCGAAGCGATACGCCAATGCAGCAAGAATGTAGGCAGTTGTATTGGCTTCTAAGTTAAAGACAGGGAAGTGCTCTGTCTGGAGAGCTTTGCTAAGGGCATCTGATGCTTTATGGAGATAATTAAGTTCATTGGTCTCGTCATTTAAATCGCGGTAGAGCCATGCGATATGAAGGGCGATATAGCCAAGTTCTCCGGATTTAGCTTTTTTGATAATAGCACAAGCAAGTGCTAATTGATGCTTAATGATGGCGTCCTTGAGAGAAGTATAAGGTGTGAACTCTCTTTTTTTATAGTTAGCAGCAAATTGAGTTTTAATCCATTCAGCTTGAGTTGGCAATAAGCGATCAAAATTTTTGTTTAAAGCAGCGTATCCGCAATGTGGACACACGATAGCGTCATATAAAAGAGGATTGACTGCAGAATAACGGGTATAAAGATCTAAGTCAGAGGAAATAGCTTGGTTAATATTAATTTTGATAGCTTTAGAAGTAAAGTTTTTATAACAAACAGGACAACTATAGGTTTTGTCGTATAACACATCTTGTAATGAAAGTTCAGATTGAGACATAAAGCACCTCTTTAATATATAGTTTTATTCAAGTATAAAAATATTATACAGTAAGAAACCATATATTGTAACTCATTTGATACAATAAAAGTAAAAATTATGACAAGGATTTTGAGAAATTTTGAAAAAAGACGAACAAAAACTACTAGCTAATGAATAAACTAGTAGTAAAGAAAAAGCTTTATTGTGGAAGAAAAAAATTTAGTAAAGATGGAACATTTTAGAGGATACCTCATATAATAGAATTATGAAGAGTAAAATGGTAGAGTATCCCCCTTAACAACTTAATGATTCAAACAATCCCTTATTAACAATAATGAGCCTAGCATTTAGAAGTGGAATTTAACAAAAGATAGTACCTGATTTTAAGAAGACGCTTAAATCAGATGTTACGAATAAGCGAATTATATCCAGATGATATATTGCTAAAATGCTGAGCTCATTTATTTATATATGCTTCAATATAATTAGATTATATGCTGACATGTGACTGAATATACTTAAATAGCTAAAGCCGCAGTAATTACTGCGGCTTCTTTAATTTTATGAAATGGGTGGCGATGAAGTTAGCACCGAGGCCTATAAAGTAGCCTGTAATAATACTTGTGATAAGGAGTATAGGTAAGTAGAAATAGACGCCAGGTGTCTGGGTGATAAGAACGGCAATTGTTACTTGACCTATGGAATGGAGAATGGCACCTAGAATACTAAGGGCCCAAATGCTAATATGCTTCTTAAAGAGCTTGTATACTAAAATCATCCCTAGATTACTAAGGAGCCCACCTGCTAAACTAAAAAGAAGAGCAGATACTTGTCCGGTAATCATACTACCGAGGACGATGCGAAGCAAGAGAACAGTAAGTGCTTCAGAAGGGCCATAAATGATGAGAATCGCTAGAGACACCATGTTGGCAAGGCCTAGTCGTACGCCGGGAATAGGGACAAGCGGTGGTATTTGCATTTCGATAACGTAAATAACAAGTGCTAAGGCACACAAGAGGCTAAGATAAACTAGTTTTTGTATTTTTGTAGTCGTTGAGTGATTCATAAAAACTCCTTTTACTGAGCAATAATATCTACAGAATGATCGGTAGTTGCTTCTTGAATTTCAATAGTAAGTCCATGAGGTAGACAAACAAGTGGTAAAATACTATTGGAAATAAAGCCGCTATCTATACAAAGTTTATCAGGACAGTTGGCTTCTGTGATACCGATCTTGCCATCTTTGACTTGAAGTGTATTAAAACCACCTTTCCCATCTTCGATCGTAAAAGAAAGTGAGTCAGATGTGGTAAGGTCAATAGTCTTGATTGCTTTACCGTTTTGAGAAATAATTGCTGTAGGATGAGCGAGAGATTGGCCTTTGGATAGGAAGAATAAAGAAACCATACTCCCAATAAGTAGTAGTGTCACACATGCAATCATTATTAAATTACCTTTTTTCATTAAATAAGTCCTCGCTTAAAGTAGTCATTTTTATTTCTATATTATAGACGGAAACTATAGCAATTATCAAATAAAAATCTTTTGCTAGATAAATTGACAAAAAGTAATGGTAGTGGTATGCTGAGAATATAATTCCTACAAAATAACTAGGGATTGGAGGGAAGTAAATGAAACTGTCTACAAAAGGTAGATATGGCCTACAAGTAATGGTTGATTTAGGGGTGAATGCCCAAGAAAAACACGTATCATTAAAAAGTATAGCAGAGCGCCTAAAGTTATCGGAAAACTACTTAGAACAACTTATTGCCCTACTTAAAAGAAATAAACTCGTAGGAAGTGTAAGGGGAGCTCAAGGTGGCTACTTCTTGACAAAAGAACCCGAAGTTATTTCAGTTGGAGAAATTCTAAGAGCATTGGAAGGTTCTCTAGCACCTACAGAGTGCAGTTGTGAAGGCAATGATCATAAATGTGCCAAAGATGGCAGATGTGTGACTCAGTCTGTGTGGGAAAAAATCCGTGATGGCATTTATGGTGTTGTAGACGGCATTACTTTACAAGAACTTATAGATGATTATGAACAAAAAGGCAAGCATTATTGCAATTTATAAAATAAATACACTTACAAATAGAAGATAAGGAGAAAGAATCTTATGAACAAAATATATTTAGATCATGCAGCAACAACACCTGTAAAACCAGAAGTTGTTGAAGCGATGTTACCTTATTTTACAGAGAACTTTGGAAATCCATCAAGCGTTTATCAAATAGCGCAAATCAACAAAAAAGCAATCGATGAAGCTCGTGAAATGATCGCAAGACATATCGGAGCCAATACAAATGAGATTTTCTTTACAAGTGGTGGTACAGAAGCTGATAACTGGGCTATTAAAGGAATCGCAGAAGCATACAAGCATAAAGGGAATCACATCATCACGACAAAGATTGAGCATCATGCAGTACTTCATACATGTGAATATCTAGAAAAGCAAGGCTTTGAAGTAACTTACCTTGAAGTAGATGAGAATGGGCATATAAGTCTTGATGACCTTCAAAGTGCTATTAAAGATACGACAATTCTTATTTCTATGATGTATGCAAACAACGAAATTGGTACCATTATGCCAGTAAGAGAAGTAGGGGCAATCGCTAAAGAGAAGGGGATTATCTTCCATACAGATGCTGTGCAAGCAGTTGGTCAAGTACAAATAGATGTGAAAGAACAGCAAATCGACCTTTTATCTTTATCAGGTCACAAAATTAATGGACCAAAAGGAATAGGTGTGCTTTATATCCGTAGAGGCTTAAAAATAGCAAACCTTATGCACGGAGGTGCTCAAGAAAGAGGACGCCGTGGAGGAACTGAGAATGTAGCAGGTGTAGTAGGCCTTGCGAAAGCAATCGAACTTGCATACAGCAACTTTGATGAAAAGATAGAAAGAATCAGTGGCCTAAGAGACGAACTTATCGCAGGTATTCTTGAGGCGATTCCTTATGCGAAACTTAATGGTCATCCTGAGCAAAGACTATCTAATAACGTGAATGTAGCTTTTGAGTTTGTAGAAGGTGAATCACTCCTTCTTCTATTAGATATGCATGGGGTAGCGGCATCGAGTGGTTCAGCATGTACATCAGGATCATTAGATCCATCACATGTACTTTTAGCTTTAGGCATACCACATGAGAAAGCACATGGTTCTATCAGATTCACACTTGGTGAGTCAACTACAAAAGAAGAAGTTGCTTTTGTAATCGAAAAGCTTCCAGCTATCGTAGATCGTATGAGACAGATGTCTCCATTATATGAAGACTTTATTAAAGGAAACAAATAGATACTAATTTAAAAAAAACTAACTAAAAAGATAATAAGAGGTGAACAGTATGTATAGTGAAAAAGTAATGGATCATTTTATGAATCCACGTAACGTAGGTGAAATCGAAGATGCAAGTGGTGTAGGTACAGTAGGAAATGCTAAATGTGGCGACATCATGAAAGTGTACTTAAAAATCGAAAACGATGTGATTGTAGACGTGAAGTTTAAGACTTTTGGTTGTGGCGCAGCAGTAGCTACAAGCTCAATGGCTACAGAACTTGTAAAAGGCAAGACAATCGAAGAAGCATTACAAGTAACAAACAAAGCTGTTATGGAAGCATTAGATGGACTTCCACCAGTAAAAGTACACTGTTCTGTACTTGCAGAAGAAGCACTTCAAGCAGCATTATGGGATTATGCAAAAGCAAATGGTATCACAATTGAGGGGTTAAAAGAGCCAGTAGCATGTGACCACCACGACCATGGTCATGACCATGATGATGAAGAAGAAAGTGGCGGATGTAATGCATAGTTCAAAAGGTAAAGTAGTAGTAGGGATGTCTGGGGGAGTAGACAGTTCAGTTGCGGCCCATCTACTAAAAGAACAAGGGTATGAAGTAATTGGTCTGACGATGCAGATTTGGCAAAAAGATGCAGATGCAGATAAAGACGGTGGATGCTGTGGTTTATCTGCTGTAGATGATGCAAGACGTGTGTGCCAGAAGTTAGATATTCCACACTATGTAATGAACTTTAGAGATGACTTCCAAAGAGATGTTATCGACTACTTTATAGAAGAATATCAGTTAGGTAGAACACCAAA
>JBOFIT010000245.1:0-3588 GCA_051650305.1 Cellulosilyticaceae bacterium | reverse complement strand
ATAATAAGTGTTGGCATCACTGCGAGGCCTACGATCTTACCAAAGTCGGTAAGTGTAAGAGGTGCTACTTCGAAGAGATGTGTAAGCCCAGGTACGAAGAGTGCTGATGTAAGAAGGAGTACACCAAGTAAGAAAGCACCAATACTGTATTTATTGGACATAAAGCCAAGCTTGATAATAGATGCCTTGCCGCGACAGTTGAAGCCGTGGAAGAGACGTGCAAGAGCAAGTGTTGCAAATGCCATGGTACTTGCAGTAGGGTTGAAAGTTGCTCCTGGCATTGGATTCATAGAAAGACCAATGTGATAAGCGATAATGGTAAAGATACCGATAATACATCCTTCTACTAAGACACGCATCATAAAGTCTTTTGAAAGAATAGAAGCTTTTGGATCACGTGGCTTTTCTTTGAGTAAGTCACCTGTTGCACCTTCCATACCAATTGCGATAGCAGGAAGACTATCAGTAAGGAGGTTAATAAAGAGTAAGTGTACAGGAGCAAAAGGTGCTGCAAGCCCCATAATAGAAGTATAGAGAACCGTTAAGATACCTGAAGTGTTACCAGAGAGTAAGAACTTAATGGAGTTCTTAATATTGTTATACACATTACGGCCATTGGCTACAGCTTTGACAATCGTTGCGAAGTTATCATCTGTTAGAATCATAGCAGCGGCATCTTTAGATACTTCTGTACCTGTAATACCCATTGCAATACCGATATCAGCTTTCTTTAAGGCAGGTGCATCATTCACACCATCACCAGTCATAGCTACGATATTGCCACGGCGTTGCCATGCATCGACGATACGGATTTTGTTCTCAGGAGATACCCTTGCATATACTGCAATATGTGGAAGCTTCTCATCTAGTTCGGCATCTGTCATCTTATCAAGTGTCGTACCTTCGATGGCGATATCATCTGTACCCAGTATACCGATTTCTTTTGCGATCGCAGAAGCTGTGACACGGTGGTCACCTGTAATCATGATTGGCTTGATTCCAGCAAGTCTTGCATCACTTACAGCTTGCTTAGACTCTTCACGTGGTGGGTCAATCATAGAAATAAGGCCGATGAATACATAGTCTGTCTCATCTTCTAAAGTAATCCCACGGTCTTCACTTAATACTTTATAGGAAAAGGCTAAGACACGAAGGCCATTTTCAGAGAGACTTTGGTTCGCAGCATTAATCTTTTCTTTATCTTCAGCAGTCATCTCACGAATACCGCTAGCAGTTAAGATAGATGTTGTACGGTCAAGAAGCACGTCAAAAGCACCTTTTGTATACATGATATATTGGTTATCAATAGAATGAAGTGTACTCATGAGCTTTCTGTCTGAGTCAAAAGGTATCTCTTGAAGACGAGGGAACTGGCCGCGGAGTTCGAGTTCATCAAGATTAATACGTTCAGCCAGATTCACAAGTGCGACTTCTGTAGGGTCACCAATTTCTTTGCCATCAGTTGTTACAGAGTCATTATCAAGAACAGAAGAAAGAATGAGATGACGGTCTAATGACTGTGTAAAATCTAAGTCTTCTCCATCCATTAATTGATGGTCAATATACACTTTTTTAGTAGTCATTTTATTCTGTGTTAAAGTACCAGTCTTGTCAGAACAAATAATCGATACGCTACCTAAGCTTTCTACAGCCTTAAGTTCTTTGATGATGGCATTTTGTTTTGCCATTTTTTGAGTACCTAATGCAAGTACGATGGTTACGATAGAAGAAAGTGCTTCAGGAATAGCAGCTACAGCAAGTGCTACAGCGAACATGAGCGAATCCAGTATTGGCATATGACGGTAGACACTAAGCCCGAAGACGATGACACAGATGCCGAGGATAATAATCGCTAGCTTCTTACTAAAATCATCTAGGTTCTCTTGAAGAGGTGTCTTCTTTTGTTGTGTCTGGTTCATCAGTGTTGCAATCTTACCAATTTCTGTTTCCATACCTGTACCTGTTACGACCATTAAGGCACGTCCATAAGTAACCAGTGAGCCAGAAAAGACCATATTGATTTGATCCCCTAGAGCCATTTCTTCTTTAAGAATAGGTGCGATATCTTTGGTAACACTTTCAGATTCGCCAGTTAAAGCACTTTCGTTTACTTGTAATGAAAAGTTCTCGATGATACGACCATCTGCAACGATTAAGTCACCAGCTTCTAGCATGATGATATCCCCAGGGACTACATCTGCAGAAGAAACCTCCACTTTCTGACCATTACGAATCGCTTTAGCAGATGGTGCGGACAATGCCTTAAGACTTGCAAGAGATTTCTCAGCTTTGAAATGCTGTACAGTACCAAGTAGTGCATTGAGAATAATAACAGCGAAGATAACAATCGTACTTTCTAGATTACCTGAGAGCATAGAGATGATCGCAGCAGCAATAAGAATAAGTACGAGTAAGTCTTTAAATTGTTCTAAGAAAACGACGATAGCACTTTTTTTCTTACCTTCTGCCAAGGCGTTAGGTCCGTATTTTTCTAGATTTTCTTGAACTTGCTTTGTGGTGAGACCGCCTTTTGAGACATTGAAGTGCGTAAGTACAGCCTCGATTGATTGGCTAAAAAATTTTTCCATGTAAACCCCTCCTAAAAATAATTCACTACATTAAATTGAAAAATAAAAAAACTCGTAAGGTTAAAATAAAGACCTTTAATATAACTTCCAGGTACTTTGCTGAAAATCATATTAAAAGTCTTGTAACCATACGAGTGGTATATATTACCAGATTCTTTCGAATCGAGATTGTTGATAATATATTTGAACTACTCCCTCTTAATATAGTGGTGTATAGAATTTAATATGATAATAGACTTTTGAAAGTTAAATGTCAATAGGAAATACTAGATATAGTATTTGTTTTTTTAAAAATACTATGAGATGAAAAAATGAATGGTTTTTATTACTAAAAATAGGTACAATAAGGATGAAAAAGAAAAAAGAGAAAGGAAAAAAAGATGATTGTTAATCTATCACGTGTTATTTTAGTTGTTAATAGTGCCTATTTACTGGTGAGAGGAGACTGGATGAATGTCATTGTTCTGCTATCAGCACTTTTTCTTACCTATGTACCTTATATGATGGAGAAGTGGCTGCGTATTCGCTTAACCAAGGATATCATTAACTTTGCGATCATCTTTGTGATGCTGAGCCAATGGTTGGGAACTTACTTGAGGGCGTATGACTTCTTTCCTTGGTGGGATGTGTTCTTGCATGGCGTATCGGGGGTACTTATTAGTTTAGTGGGTATATTGTTTGTGGTGATGGCAGATCGTGGATGTGTCTTATTCCAGAATAAATTATATGGGCTTATCGCAATTATTATGTTTTTAACTGGGTCTGCAAGTGCTGTTTTTTGGGAGATTTTTGAATTTGTAGGGGATACTTACTTTGGGACTTTTGCACAGCTTGGAAGCCTTGTGGACACAATGGAGGATATGATTATTTGTGTGCTAGTAGCCACGGTTTTTACAGTAGGGGTCTATTTAGGCTTGAAAAAAGAAAAAGGTGGCTACTTTGTGAAGCAAATAGAGGAGCTGGTAAGATTAAATAAGAATCAAGAAGTAGACTTTGAAAC
>JBOFIT010000244.1:0-2832 GCA_051650305.1 Cellulosilyticaceae bacterium | reverse complement strand
TATGGATTATCGTAGTCAAAATGGGCAAGCAATTCATCCCACTAGTCAATCCAAAGATTATCAAACGTAGTCAATCTACGTACGAGGCAGAGGAAGCTTGCTTGTCTCATGAAGGGACAAAGAAGGCGAAACGCTACTCATCCATAGAAGTAGCCTACTTAGATAGACACTTCAAAAAGAAGAAGCAGACGTTCAATGGTTTCGTGGCACAAGTGATTCAGCATGAAATGGACCATTGTGAGGGAATATTAATTTAAAGTAAGTGTCGAAAGTATGGGCAAAGCATACTTCAGGATAGCATAAAGGAGCGTGGTATTTTGTATCTTATAGGCATTTATATGTGGAGCATGGCATTATCTTGTATTTTTCATATCTTAGTGCATACATTAACTGATCAGGTTGTTGAGATAGGGGTAACATTTAAGGAGAAAGAAATACCTTATATTATAGTTTTCTTTATTCCAGTGTTGAATACAATACTTATGATAAATGGCTTTTCGGCATTGATACATGGGATTAACAATAAAAGAAATTAGGCTCAATCTTTAGGAGAAAGGTCAAAAGGAGGCTACCAAATGCCAAGGTGGAAGAAACTTAGCATCTATACGATGGGATGTATAGTTGCGTTAGCAGGATGTAATCAACAGATGCATACAGGAGAAGAGCAGACACAAACGCTAGAAGTCACAGCCCAGCATGAACAAGAGGAGCAGGATACCAAACAACAAGAAGATGTGCTTACACCTACCACAGCGGTAGAAGAACAGGAGCTATTTGACAGGCAAGGGATGACACTTGAGACACGTATTTTAACACCAGAAGGCTATACACGAAAGACCTATGAAGAAGGAAGCTTGGGCAAGTATGTGCGTGACTATCCACTTAAGGCAGATGGTTCAAAAGTAATGCTCTATGATGGGAGTGAAAAGCGTAATCAAGACGCCCATGCGGCTGTGTTTGATATGGCACTGGCAAATAGAGACTTACAGCAGTGTGCAGACTCCATTATGCGTATGTATGCAGAGTACTTTTATGCGACACAGCAGTGGGAGAAGATACAATTTCACTTTGTAGATGGCTTTTTGTGTACCTATACACAGTGGCGTGATGGCTATCGTGTGCAGACTGATGGTGGTGAGACCAAGTGGGTGAAGGCCCAAGCGTACGATGATTCTTATGAGACTTTCGAGCAGTATTTACACATGGTATTTGCTTACTCCAGCACACTATCTATGGAGAAAGAGTCTACACCTATTGCAATAGAGGACTTGGAGATTGGCGATATTTGGCTTAAGAGTGGTAGCCCAGGGCACGTTGTCATGGTAGTGGATGTATGTGTGAATGAAAGTGACGAAAAAGCTTTTATGTTGGCACAGGGGTATATGCCAGCCCAGTCTTTTCATATTTTGAAGAATCCAGTCTCAGACACGAACCCTTGGTACTATGAGAAAGATGTGATGTATCCTTTTAGAACGCCTGAATACAGATTTGAAGAAGGGCAGCTTAAGCGATTGGTTTATCCTGAGCTTTAAGAAGATATAGCGTTATTTAATAAAAGACTAGTTTCCGATGATAGTACAATCATAGGAAACTAGTCTTTTATTGTGGCAGAAGCTTAATACATGAATGATTAGGGGATGAGAGGTATGTTGACATCGTTGATTTGTAGACTCTGTACCTTATCAATCTCAATGGCATTACCACCCAACATAAGTGTAGATACACCTTCGTAAGTATGAAGTGCTGATTGCGTTAATGGAATGCGCGTGCCATCGTGGTATGTCACATAGACGGTATCCTTATGCTTGTAATCAGTAGCTAGAGGCGTCGCTAATTGAAGCGTAGCACCGAGTGGGGATAAGGAAAGTGTCCTGGTAGATACGTTTTCGCCATTGAGTGAAATGGTTTGGGCTACATCAAATACTGTTGCAACTTTTTCAGGAATAGCAAATGAAAAGTTCCATTGGCCTTCAGTGATTTTCGGGCATTTCATATAGTCAATGGTAGCCGTTAAGCCATTCAACTGCTCAGGCGTTGTGATGGTATCAAAAATCATTTCTGCATAGGCATAGTGAGGTTCATTGCTGTATTCAGCATAGGCGTATTTTCTATCTGCTACAAAGTCGATACGAGCAGATGATTTATAGATGCTTTCGTTAGTTGCATTGACGAACTTTAGGTCAATGTAGTAACCATCATCTAGGGAGGTTTCATTCAATAAAGTTCGGGCTTGAATGTGGAGTTTACCATCTACAAAACCAATGTTTGAGATTGAAAATTTATCGGTATTTTCAAAGGGGATAGCCAGTTCATCATATTTTAATAATCGAGATGTGTCATACAACAAGTCATCACCGCCCCCACCACTTTTACGTACATCAGCTTGAGAAATGATAGTAGGTGTATGACCTATCAAATGGTCGACGATAGATAGATTATCCTCTGGTAGATTCTCGAGAAGCTCACGACCAGTTGCAAAGTTATTAATGGTAAGCGTAGCATTCCCTTGATGATCATTCCCTAAAGAAGTAATCAGTAAGACTGCAGTTTTTGTTTCAGTATCATAATCGACAACACTGAGGTTACCACCATAGCCCTGACTTAACCCCCAGTTTGCAAATTCAAGTGTGTCCCCAAGGCGGTCACCGGTGGTATCTGTAACAGTAGCAAAGATACGTAAATTATTGGCATCATTAATAGCCGAGAGTAGTGTCATAACAATACCGTCATCATTACTTTGTAGAACGAAAGGAGACTGATCTTCGGGAACGGGTGTTGTATCTGCTGAAGAAGTCAGTGGCTCAATGTACGGCTCTATATAGGATGCATCTT
>JBOFIT010000243.1:0-7816 GCA_051650305.1 Cellulosilyticaceae bacterium | reverse complement strand
GCTCCTTTAGGTATCTTTGATAATATTTTTTAGTTAAACGATTCGACAATCGTGTGTAAAAAAAGCTAGTACCTCATGCACATAGCATTTGATGGTACTAGCACTATTTATGAGTATTATTTTGTTGCTGCGTTTACTTGCTCTCTTGCTGTTTTAAATTCAAGATTTGCAATATCATTCATTTTGCTTGCGTAATCTGAAAGCTTATATTCACCTTTGATAATCGCATCTCTTAATTGCTCGATATTCATAGAGTATGTTGCACCTTCAGCATTTTTACCTTGTACACCTGTATCTGCTTTATAAATAGCTGCTTCAAATCCTGGTATTTCCTTAAATCCTTCTACATGAAGAAGTTCTTGATTTTCTGCTAAATGATTGTATGCTTTGATAAATCCTGGGAAATCAGCAACAATTTCAAAGTATCTCTTATTGAGTTCATCATTTGTTGTGATAAGTGGCACACTATTGTATGTATAAACATCTGAGTTTTCAGCGATATCAAATCTTTCATTTGTTCCATCTAAAGAATATGCCATCCATTTTGCGAAATCATATGCCGCTGCTTTGTCCTTACTTGATTCTGATACGAAGATATAGTCATTGATTAAGATTGTGTGTCCACCTGGAAGACCTATGTAGTCATATTCAAATCCAGCTGTATTTTTTAATCCTGTTAAGTTCCATGTACCTTCTAACTGAAGTGCAATACCACCGATTTCTCCCCATGCCCATCCTTCTGTTCCGAAGAATTCAGCTGGTGATGTATTTTTCATATCCCAATTGTTTTGTGTGATTTTTTGTGCTAACTCAATTCCTTTTGCATATTCTGGTGAAGTAAGATTTACTTTTTCACCATCATAACTTGCAAATCCGTATGCTGGATTTTGTGTGAATGGATACCATGATTCAATACGTAAGAAGTCTACACCTTTTGTTTTAGATGTTGTATTTTTTTCAATTGCTGTCATGAATTCATCAATTGTATAGCCGTACTCTAAAAAATCTACGTTATTTTGTTGGAAGATATCTTTATTCATCATTATTCCTTGGTAATGCATAGCCTTTGGTATACCATACACCTTACCATTTACTTGACCACCTTCACGTGTTCCATCATTAACCATTGCGTATTCTTCATCTGCTAAAGCATATTCTGATACATCTGCAGACCATCCATTAATGATTGTTCCTGCAACTGATGCCCATGCGAATACATCTGGCATTTGTGCTGAAGCCGCTAATGTTGCCACATACTCATCATACCCAGTCCCTTCTGGAAGTGACATAACCTCTATCTCAACTTCTGGATGTGCTTCATCATATATTTCAACCATAACACGTTCTACTGATGGATCTTCAACTGTTCCTGTATCCCAAGCTAAATAGCTAAGCTTTGTTACTTCTCCGTTATTTGTTTCTTCTTGCTTTTGGTCAGCCTTACCCGCTTCCCCTGTTGTTGTTTCTGGAGCTTTATTTCCACATCCTGTTGCTGATACTGCTAACGCACAAGATAAAGCAAAATACATAAATTTTTTCATAATATTATACCCCCTAGATTTTTATAGTGAAGAAACTACTTTCGTAAAGTTTACTATTTTTATTTACAAATGTCAATATTTTACGACAAAAATTTATTTTTAAGTTAAATATGTTTTAACTTTTTATATCTTTTATTGCACTTTTTCTTCTTTAAGATCTATTTCATTGTACATTTTGTCACAATAATATTTTTCTATTTTGTTGTTTTATTACATTTCCTTGTATTAACCAACTGCCTTTTCCACACAAAAAATATCCCCATTACTTTTACATAATGAGGATATACCTATAATTATTTTTGTATTTTATTGTGGTACTACGATATATCTTAATACGAATAACACTGCTAATACATATACCAATGGATGTACTTCTTTTCTCTTGCCTGTTGCTAATTTCATAAGTGGATACATGATGATTCCACACGCAATACCATTAGCGATTGAGTAGCTAAAAGGCATAATTGCTATCGTAAAGAATGCTGGTACTGCTTCATCAAAGCTACTAAAATCTACTTGTGTAATGGTCTGCATCATGAGTATACCTACTACGATGAGTGCTGGCGCTGTAGCTTGTCCAGGTATGACACCTACTAATCCTGAGAAGAACATCGTAAGTGCTGTAAGTACTGCTACTGTTACAGCTGTAAGACCTGTGCGTCCACCTTGTGTAATCCCTGATGCTGATTCAATATAAGTTGATACTGTTGGAAGTGAGAAGAGTGCGCTAAACGTTGTGGCAAATGAATCCACTAGAAGTGCTTTATTCATTCCTTTTGGGCTTCCATCAGCTTCTTTCAAGCCTACTTTCTCTGAGATACCTACGAAAGTACCGATACTATCAAACATATCGACTAATGAAAATGTAAGGATGACCATGACTACAGTGCTGATTACACCTATTATACCTCCCCCACCTATACCAAAAAGACCTGCAAAATCTAATTGCATAAATGTTGGTGCTGGTGATGGTGGCATACTGAAGATTTGCACACCTTCTACATTTGTAATTCCCATAGGAATACCTATAAGCGTAGTCGTTACGATACCTATAAGCATTGCACCTTTCACATTTCTTACCATAAGCCCTAAAGTTATAACAACACCTATAATCGTAAGTAATGTACCTGGCTCTGTAAAATTACCAAATTGTACAAGTGTACTTGGATTTGCTGTAATGATACCACCAGTCTTCATACCGATAAGTGCAATGAAAAGTCCAATTCCTGATGTAATCGCCATCTTAATATTATGTGGTAACGCACGTACAATTGTTTGTCTTAATGATGTCACTGTACAAAGAATGAAAAGTACACCCGACATAAAGACTGCTGCCGCTGCTTGCTGCCATGTGAATCCCATTGTGAGACATACCCCATATGTAAAGAATGCTACGAGTCCCATTCCAGGGCCTAATACATAAGGTAAATTGGCATACAATCCCATAAAGAGTGTAGCTACTGTGAACATAAGGCACGTCGATGTAAAGATAGCCCCTACTACTGGGTCATTCAGTACTGTAAATGCATTAGCACCCTCGCCTAGTGCACCTGCACTATTCATCCCCGCACCTTTAAGGATATTTGGAATCACAAGGATTGCATATGCCAATGTAATAAAGGTCGTAATGCCTGCTAAAATCTCTGTTTTAACTGTCGTCTTATTCTCTTTCAACTTAAAAAATCTTGAAAGGATATTTTCCTGCTGTCTCATGTTGCCTCCCTTAGATACAAAAAAACTACCACTGATCATGAGTGAATCCAGTAGTAGTTTAGATATACAGGCATTCACCCATAGTGAAGACATTTACGGTGTCTTCGTAGAAACTTTTGGCCCTTATTGCCAATATTATATGGATGGTTGAGTTTTTATTTTTTGTCTATCATACATCATCATTTCTTTTATGTCAACATAGTTAGATAATGTCTACTTTCTTACTTATTTTTCTATTTCCTCTTCTCATATGTAATTTATCTTCATTCTGCATATCCTACTAATACTTTTAATTTCCAAAGGCGGTATAAACTGATGAAAAAAAGCAAATCAACAAGTGAACCTATTACACATTTACCTACACTTCTTAATACACCTCTTAAAAGTAACACTTCTTCTCCTGAACCTAATGATGGTACTTTTATAGAGGATACAGACCCTACCGATGGTTTCAGTTCTAAGGGTACGGTACGCTATGGTGAAGAAGTAGATGTAGATGATTTTTAACTGTTATTTACGACAAAGGCCCTTATTAGGGCCTTTAATCATTCATTATTTTTTAATGGCTTGTAGTGCATTGCTCTGCTGTGTTATATATGTCATACGGTTTGCAATCCCTGTCATACGTTCATCTGCTTCTTGGATAATTGCCACCATTTCTTCTATCGTTGCTGTATTTTCTTGACTGATACTACTCACTTCTCCTATATCTTTCTTCATATGCTTACACCTATTCAAAAGTTCCCCAATTCTTTCAATCTGCACCAGCATCAAGTCGTTACTTGCTATGCTGTGCTTTTTAATATCTTCAAAATGAATAGTCACTTCTACCATCTGTTCTTTGCCCTGTTGTGTGTCTACTAATGTATTTTTAATTTGCCTACTGACATAGCTACTTCTTATGAGCATCTCTTCATTCACTTTGCCTATAGCTTCTACTATTCTGCTACTTTCACTGGCTAATTTGTGTATTGCATGTGCCACTACCTTGAACCCACTGCCGGCTTCCCCTGCCCTAGCTGCTTCTATACTGGCATTAAGTGCTAGCATCTTTGTCTGTGATGCGATACTACTTATAGTCTCCAATAGTCTATTAACCTCTTCTACACTTATATCTAAAGCTTTCATTAGTACTTCTGCTTCTTGTACTGCCTCTTCTATTTTTTGTATCCCTTGTTTTGTAGCCTCTACTTCTTCTGTGCTTTGTTTTATTTTTATATTATTTCCTATGATTTGTTGGCCGATTTCTTTACCTATTCTATTAACCTCATTCATTTCTTCAAAAGAAGTAACCATTTGCTCATCTATATTACCTATTTTAGTTGTTTGATTTTGGATTGCCTCACTCATATCATTCATAGCCATTACCATCTGATGGCTGGCACTGGCAAGCTTTGTTGTATCTTCTTCGCATCCACTAATGTTTTGATCAATACTAGCTGTAGCTGACTCTATCTTTCCCATCACTTCTTTTAATTGTGCAATTAACGCAGTAGACACTTCTTCTTTTTCCATCAATTGAGTAATGACTTGCCTCATCCACTTTGTTAATAAATAAAGTGTCGTCCATACGCCTATAACGCTACCTAGTATAATGATAAGCTGCATAATACTTTCTTCGCCTATCAACACCACTGGATTGACAAGAAAAATACCGATGAACCCTAGCCCAACAAGCCCTAATATATACTTCATCAATTTTTCATCAAAATAAAGTGCACCTATCCCCATTATTAAAAAAACAATGTAATGATACTGCACAGAAAAGCCGTTTATAAAAAACAACCCTATTATGATACTCATAAGAAGCGTCACAATAGCATACTTTTTAAAAGTATCCATACCATTATACTTAATCATAAAAAAGAGAAGCCCTCCAATAAGGACCGTACAAAAAACACCTATCAACAAAACTTTTATTCCCAACCTAAAGTACCCCTGTATCGTAAGTACAGGACATATAATGCCTAATAAAATTCCCACTACTTTATGAATTCGCCTAATAGAATAAAAACCCTCTTGATTTTTCATACCATCCCCTCCTACTTTATTATATTAAGCTGGTCTTTATTTGCTACTTTGCAAAACATTTATTACTCAAGGTTTTAATAACATTATTTGGTGATTCATCATATGATTTACCATATAGCTATGAAAGGTGATTGCCATGCTACAAAAAAATAATTACTATGTATCAATCTATAGTTTTTTAGTGACTGCTCTTATGCTCCTTATTTGCATTGGCGCCTATGCTCATAATAAATACTCTCTAACACATACCCCTACTCAGCTTACCAGCTTAGACACTTGGGATTTCTCTAGTGCATCTACTCAACCAAAAAAAATATCGCTACCTTTTTTCTTGAATTATAAAAACGAAGATATCTATATCCTCAAATATACTTTTAATAACTCTAGAAACACGATTGCTAATCCCACCATTACTTTTCTATCTAATCATATGTATATCCAAGTCTATCTTGATGAAAAAGAAATCTATAACTCCACACCACATGTAGCTACTACCCTTTCTAAGTCCCCTGGAAATCAACTTCATCTCATACCATTACCTCAAGATTACGCAGGAAAAACCTTAACGATTAAGCTACATCTCCTTTTAGAGAATCACATTCAGTATGAAATCCCTAAAATAGGCTTTGGTGATCGCAGTTCAATGGTTAGCTACATCAGTTTCTGTTCACTTCCTAGCTTTCTCATTATGATTATTGTGTTTTTTTTGGGCCTGCAAATGCTTTTCTTTAACTTATTTTTTTATCACCGGACGAAGCAAAATGCATTGTTTCATCTAGGCTTTTTTTCTATTATCTTTAGCTTATATAGCCTTAGTGAAAATCCTTTTATCATGCTTGCTACTGATAGTACTTACTTGCTTTATCTCTTTAATTTTTTTATTTTTGCGCTTATACCGATTCCACTTTTATTATTTTTTAAAGAGAAGCTTTCTAGGAAATTCAATACGTATTTTAATCTCTTGATATTACTTGCTATCCTAAACTTCATCATCCAATTTATATTGCACTTTAGTCATCTAATGGATATCCGAGAAATGGTATTATTCACCCACATCGTTTCCTTAAGTACAGTCATTCTTTTTATCATTGCCTTTCTATTTACACCTTCCTCTGATTATCCTTACAAAAAAACACTAGGTATTCAATTTATCCCTATGGGAATAGGCGCTTTTCTTGACTTTGCTTTCTATATGTTACCTATTTCCTCTGTGTCTAATACACTCTTTTTTCAGCTAGGTGTCTTTCTCTTTCTAATTCTTGAAATGATTGATTTAGGAAAATATCTTTTTACCCTCTATACTGAAAGCTTAAAAATGAACTTTTATCGTTATGTCGCCTACACAGATAGCCTTACTGGACTTCTTAATCGCACTGCTTTCGATCAAGAACTCGAAGAGATTGAGAACGGTATGATTTCCTTTGATTGCATTTGGTGTGTAAGTATTGATCTTAATAATCTTAAGACTACCAATGATACACTCGGTCACAAAGCTGGTGATATACTCATTCAAACCTCCGCTTCACTCTTCGAAAAAGAATTTTCTCCCCACGGAAAAGTTTTTCGTATAGGTGGTGATGAATTTATGGCTCTTCTGTACAATTTATCTGAGCCAGACTTAGAAAAGCACATTACTCACCTTAAACATCGTGCTACCCTCTTAGAAGACACACTTGAATTTCCTGTAAGCTTCGCTATTGGTTACGCTTGCTTATCTAACAACGGATGTGGTTCTCTTGCCTGCACCCTCGAAGTAGCGGATACAAAAATGTACGAAAACAAAAATCATATTAAATCAAACCTCTAACCTTATCCACATTGTTTTGACTTTCAACACCTATATTATCCACACTTCTTTCACATATGTGCATAAACTCATCATTCAAAAAGCGGCTGGCTACTCTCGACGCCATCCGCTTTATCTTACTTCGCTAGGATTTCTTCTTTCATCCTCGTAAAGTAAATAAAAAATCTCTAACAACTGCTTATCACACCTTTACAAGTGTATGCGCTTCTTTGTTAGAGATTTTATTTTCTATAGGGATGTTTTCTCTTCTTCTATCTGATTAAATATAAGTTTATCTTCTACCAGAATATGTTTAAATAACCATTCCTGTAAGAAAACTTTAAGTTGTTTAATTTTTGTAACTGGGTCATTCACCAAAGCGATGCAATCTATTTTATTTATGATTGTTTTAAAATTACCATGTAACTTTTTATGCTCATCTAGTATTTCCTTAGAACAATATGTTTCTATTATTTTTTCTTCCGTATAAAAATGGTAGGTTACATACTCTCGCAATTCACAAAGATGCGCCAAAAGTTGTTCTTCATTTACACCTATACATTCTATTAATATAAGTTGTTCTAAATCTCTTGCTATACGAAATAACTCTTTATGCTGCTCATCTATTACTTCTATGCCTACACTTATACTCGGATCCCAATCAAATTTAAAATCAAACATGTCCATTCCCCCATAAGTCATTGCGTTGTTTTATTCTATTATACCTATATTATGTATCCTATGT
>JBOFIT010000242.1:0-5333 GCA_051650305.1 Cellulosilyticaceae bacterium | reverse complement strand
CATTTGCCATGTATGTTGTTCTCATTGTATTCCCTCCTTTAATCTAGTCGTCGCTAGTTAAACCATCTATTTGATATAAAATCCGGGGCTATTGGATTTTATAAGTGGGCTTATTAACACAAATTCCATTATAGTATAGGTCCATGTGCCTGTCAAGTCACTTCCGAAGATTTATTCATCCACATTTTACTATTTTTTTAGCAACTTTATCCACATTTCATCATTTTTCCTGTGTGTAAGTTTGGTTTTGCTGTGTATAACCCTTATTTTTCATAGCGTAAGCTGTCTTCATAGAACACTTCTTGTAGGGTTAATCCTTCTGCTGGTGCTGTAGGCCCAGCTAAATTTCTATCCTTCTTTTTTATTATTTCAGCTACATCTTCTACTTTAAATCGTCCACGACCTACTTCCACGAGTGTGCCGGCTATAATACGTACCATATTATATAAAAAACCATTACCACATACATCAATTTGTATCAGATCATCTTGTTTGCTTACGTTGATATGGTAGACTGTACGTGTCGTGTCAACGACTGTACTTCCTGCAGCACAAAAACACTTAAAATCATGTGTCCCTTCAATAACGGCTGCCGCTGCTTTCATCTTCACCTCATCTAATGGATATGGGTAAAAATAACTGTATTTTCCTATAAAAGGATCTCTCGTCGCACTTGTCAGTATCTGATAACGATACGTTTTCTTCTTAGCCATAAAGCGAGGATGAAAATCCGCTTTCACTAAACGTGCATCCTTAATCACAATCTCTTTAGGTAACCTTGCATTCATCGCTCTTGCAAAACGTTCAACTGGTATGGTTGTTTCAATATCTATAATGCAACACTGCGCCTTTGCGTGTACCCCCGTATCTGTACGTCCTGAGCTCACTACATCTACCTGTTGCCCTGTAAGTTTATAGATTGCCTCTTCCATTGTTCCTTGAATGGTTACTGCATTCTTTTGCTTTGCAAAGCCATGATAATTGCTTCCATCATAGGCTACGATAAGCTGAATTCTTTTCACTGCCTTCTCCCTCCACTTAGCTTTGTCTCTCTAAAATTCATTAAAATACAATACATAATACAACAAAAAGCGTTCCCAATGCAAATGCATAACGATCCTTGTCTGTATACTTAAGTTCGTTCATACGTGTGCGTCCTTCTCCACCTTTATAACATCTCGCTTCCATAGCCATTGCCAAATCTTCAGCACGCCTAAAAGCTGAAATAAAAAGTGGAATCATAATAGGAATCATTGCCTTTGCTCTTTGAATGATATTTCCTGATTCAAAGTCTGCTCCTCTTGCAGTTTGAGCTTTCATAATTTTATCTGTTTCCTCTAATAGAATAGGAATAAATCTTAAAGAAATACTCATCATCATCGCAATTTCATGCGCTGGTACCCCTATCTTTTTGAAAGGTCGTAATAACGACTCAATCCCATCCGTTAACTGAATAGGGGAAGTTGTTAATGTCAGAATAGAACTTCCCACGATAAGTAATACGAGTCGAACACCCATTTCTACCGCCATTAAAATTCCCTCTATACTAATGACAAAAATCCCCCACTCAACGAGTATATGCTCACCTTGAGTAAAGAAAATATTCAGTGTCACTGTAAAGAGTAAAATGATGACAATACTCTTGAGTCCTTTTAACATATACTTAATAGGTACTTTAGATAGTCGAATGACACCATATAAGGTGGCAACTACAATCCCATAACCTACAATACCTTCCACTAAAAAGAGGGAAATAATATAAGCAAACGTTAATAGAATCTTTGTTCGTGGATCTAGTGCGTGTAGAGGCGACTTGACCGGATAGTATTGTCCAATTGTAATATCTCGAATCATAACTTCGCCTCCCCTCTATTGATTACTTCTAGAATATGTGCAGCTGCTTCTTCAACTGTAAGAACATCTGTATTCACTTCAAAGCCCTTTTCCACAAGTTCTTCGACGATATGTCGAATCTGTGGCACACCAAGGCCTATCTCCTCTAAGCGCTTTCTATTTCTAAATACTTGTCGTGTCGTATCGTTAAACGCTACTTGTCCTTGATGGAGTACAATGAGACGTTCTGCATAACGTGCCACGTCTTCCATACTATGTGAGATAAGTACAATGGTAATGCCCAACGTTTCATGCATCATCTTTAATTGGCTAAATAACGCCTCACGCCCTTTAGGGTCTAATCCTGCTGTTGGCTCATCTAATATAAGTATACTTGGATTCATCGCCATAACACCCGCTATAGCAACTCTTCTTTTTTGTCCACCAGAAAGTTCAAAAGGTGATTTCTGCCATAAGCTTTCTTTTACACCAACGCTTCGCAACGCCTCTTCAACTCTTTGTTTTAAGGCATCACCCGTAAGTCCCATATTCTTAGGCCCATAGGCCACATCTTCGTAGACTGTCATCTCAAAAAGTTGATATTCTGGATACTGAAAGACTAATCCTACTTGTTGTCTTATGGTCTTCTTATTTACTCCCTCTTGATGTATGTCTTCTCCATTTATAACTACTTGCCCTTCTGTTGGTTTGAGTAGTCCATTAAACATTTGGATAAGGGTACTCTTTCCTGAACCTGTATGCCCGATGATCCCTGTAAAGCTTCCCTTCTCAATATGCACATTAATACTTTTTAAAGCCACTTTTTCAAAGGGCATTCCTACATTATAAATATGTGTTAGATGCTTAATTTGTATTGACATAGTGCTTCCACGACCTCCTCTGTTGTCAAAATAGTCGGGTCTAACGTAATCCCTTTTTGATTCAATAAATACACAAGGTACGTAGCATCTGGCACATCTAGGCCGATTGCTTTGATACGCTCAACTTGTGCAAATACTTCTTTAGGTGTGCCTTCTAAGCATACTTTCCCTTTATCTATGACGATAATACGATCTGCTAGGATAGCTTCCTGCATATAATGCGTAATGTGTACAATGGTAATCCCATGTTCTTTATTCAGCTTTTGCATTGTCTGCATTACTTGCTTTCTCCCTATTGGGTCAAGCATAGCTGTGGCCTCATCAAAGACGATACACTTTGGCTTCATAGCAATAACGCCCGCTATGGCTATACGCTGCTTTTGTCCTCCTGATAATTGATTCGGAGAGCTTCTTTTATAGTCGTCCATCTCTACTGTGTGAATGGCTTCATCTACACATTGTCTTATAGCACTCGATTCCATACCTAAATTCTCTGGTCCAAACGCCACATCTTCCTCTACAATAGTGGCTACAATTTGATTATCTGGGTTTTGGAATACCATTCCTACATTTTTACGTACTTCCCATATGTTTTCCGTATCACTTAAATCTAAGCCTGTAACAAAAAGTGTACCTTCCTTCGCACTTAGAATACCATTTAAATGCTTTGCAAAAGTAGATTTACCAGACCCGTTATGTCCTAGTACCACCACAAACTCGCCCTGTTCGATTGTCACATCTATATGATCTAAAGCAGTAATAGCCCCATTAACTTCACCTTGCTCATCATGGGTTGTATATTGAAATAATAGATTATTTGCTTTTACAATTTTGTTCATTTTACTCCTCATTTCTATCTATACTTACATTTTCCTTTTATTATCTCCATAGGCTTCTTATTTAAGATACCTTTTTAAAAGAAATATGTAAATACATCTAGGTAAAAAGTTTTATATATATTAAAAAGGGATTAAGAATAAATCTTAATCCCAACGGTTTTTATACTAATTCGATAATTACTTCTTCAGCACCGTCACCTTTACGTGGTCCGATTTTGATGATTCTTGTGTAACCACCATTACGATCTACGTATTTAGGAGCGATTTCTGTGAATAATTTATCTGTTAAATCAACAGATTTAGCTTGTCTTCTCTTGTTAGCTTGAACTTCTGTTACAGGGTATAATACCTTTAACATTTGTCTTCTAGCATGTAAACGACTAGAGCTATCTTTCTTGATTGTTTTTTCAACTTCTTCGAATACAGTTACCTTTTTGCCATCTACGACTTCTTTAACGCGTTTACCGTTAACGTCTTTTTTAGCTACTTTAGCAGTAACTTTTACTTCTTCGTAGTTATCTTTTTCACGAACAGCCATTGCGATTAAGCCTTCAGCAATTTTGCGAATCTCTTTAGCTTTAGCTGTAGTTGTTCTTATTTTCCCATGGTATAAGAGATTTGTCACTTGATTACGAAGTAATGCTTTACGTCCAGCAGCATCACGTCCAAGTTTTCTTTGAGCCATGCCGTTACCTCCTTTTTAGTTGCAATTAGTCTTCGCTTGGTTTTAATGCAAATCCAAGCTCATTTAGTTTTTGGAACACTTCTTCTAATGACTTACGTCCTAAGTTACGTACTTTCATCATTTCATCTTCTGTTTTGTTTGTAAGGTCTTCAACAGTGTTGATTCCCGCACGCTTTAAACAGTTGAATGAACGTACTGAAAGGTCTAACTCTTCAATAGTCATTTCGAGTGTTTTCTCTTTGGAGTCATCTTCTTTAGTAACCATGATTTCAGCATTACGTGCGTTTTCACTTAAGTCTATGAATAGGTTTAAGTGCTCACTTAATACTTTAGCAGCTAAGCTAACTGATTCATCAGGTTTTAAAGTGCCATTTGTCCATACTTGTAATGTAAGTTTATCGTAGTCAGTCTGTTGACCTACACGTGTATCTTCTACAGCGAAGTTTACACGCTCTACAGGAGTATAACTTGCATCAATAGGGATTACTCCAATTGGCAAATCAGATTTTTTAAGTTTATTGGTACCTACATAACCGCGACCACGTGTAATCGTAAGTTCCATATGGATACGACTATTTGTGCCACCGTTTAAAGTAGCAATAAGAAGATCTTTGTTTAGGACTTCAAGTTCTGCTGGACATTGAATGTCTGCTGCAGTTACTGGGCCTTCACCAGTTACTTCAATAATAGCAACCTTTGGTTCCATGTTATCACTTATATCCTTAATAGCAAGCTCTTTAAGGTTTAAGATGATTTCTAGGACATCTTCTTTTACTTGAGGTATACTACTGAACTCATGTAGTACACCTTCAATTTTAACACTGCTTACAGCAGAACCAGGTAGAGATGAAGATAAGATTCTACGTAACCCGTTGCCGAGTGTTGTACCATATCCTCTCTCTAAAGGCTCAACTACGAAACAGCCATATTTACCATCTGTAGATAACTCTTTAATTTCAATTTGTGGTTTCTCAAATTCCAACACCTGGTAAACCCTCCTTTAATTTTAAAATAGACTTTCGAGGGTGACGAACTATTACTTAGAGTAAAGCTCAACGATAAGTGTTTCTTGAACTTCTGTGTCAATTTGATCTC
>JBOFIT010000241.1:0-2338 GCA_051650305.1 Cellulosilyticaceae bacterium | reverse complement strand
CTAGGGTCTACGCTAATAATGGGATCTCCGATCATTTCTCTTATCAGCTTTCTGGCTTTATACACTCTTCCATACGCCTCTTTATACATATCTAAAACAATAGGAAATACATCTTCCTCGTCACATTTATCTTCCATATAAGCTAGAAAATCCTGCACCGTATAGACGATATTAAACGCCTCTGTATCTGATAAGTACTTCTTATGCTTAGGTACCCATACAGCTAGGAAATAATCTATATATTGATCTCTTTCTAAGTGGTTTCCTCTTTCCTTCTCCAAAGACGTGAAAAAACTATATAATAAATCTATACCTTGTTTTTGCAAAGTATAAACATACGGATTTTGCTTAACAAAACACTTGTAAGCACTTAGCTCATTTAACATGTCCATAGGCACGCTTCATCTCCTATTCTAGTAAAATAACACTTCATTTTAGTCTATACATTCCTAGAAAGATTTATACATGCTTATAAACAAAAAAAAAGACCACATAACGTGGTCAAAAGTCAGGATTGATTTAAGTGTTCGAATTATACACAGAGGTGTGAATAAGTAATCCACAACTCTATCCACAAGTAGTATATCATTTCACTCTATGATTGTCAATAAATTCTTTATCTTTAATCTTTTCATTTTTTAGCTTATCCCCATTCTATCCCCGTCTATTTGTTGATAACCTTTCCTCCTTATAAGACGCTCATCTTTTTACTTTTCTAGAAATAAAAATGCTCTAAAAATTGCCATCCGTATAATAAAGCAACACCGGGAATACCCATCAAACACGCAATAAGCACCGTCCATATATTGAATGTTACAGCTATGTAAGATGGTACAACATAATTGACCATCCCTATCACAATGCACCCTACTATCCCTTGACTTATCCACTTTCCTATATGTTCTTCAAACATGACGTATACAAGTAATATACTACAAACCCCTAAACTCATTGCTATAGCCGGATGAATAACTACCATCTAGATCCCCTACTTTCATAACTTGTCCTTCATCCTATACATATGTTTTCTTTTTAGATAACATGACTCTTTTTCTCGCCGTAGTACAGCTTCTTTAGTTTTCTTAGTAAGTAACCATGCTTAATTTCTGCAGCTTTATAATAATATGTGTAGTAATCTACAAGTTCTGGGTCTACCTCATCACTAAAATGATCTAGAGTAGCTGCCATCTCTTCTTGTAAATACCCCACTTCCTCTGCTAACATCGCTGTCTCTCTTTTTAACTTCTCAAGTTGTAGCTCATCTTTTCTTCTCATCCTATCCCTCCTTTTTTATACGGTAGGAGTATAGCCTTTATCACACACTTTTATACAGATTCTTTTTTTAACTTTCACTCTTTCCTAAAGTCTTTTATAATGAAAGAAACACTTTGTGATAAAGGAGCTTTTAAATGAAAAAAATAACAGCTTATAAGCTTACGCTAGTTGTCACATGCCTTATCTTATATGGCATTCTGATGCCCGGAGATGATGTGCCTTCTATTGCTATTCCTGGACTTGATAAAATCGTCCACATGGGAATGTTCTTTACGTTTACTGCTGTCTTCAGTTTAGAACATCTACGTTTTACACGAAAACTTCCACCTCTCTTACCACTTCTCGTTGGGGTATTCTGCTTCGCACTTTCTACTGAGCTTATGCAAGGCATATTCACCACCTCTAGAGCTTGCGATCCTAAAGATCTGTTAGCCGATATGATTGGTACCCTCATCGCATGTCTTTGTTGGGCTATCGTCTCCAAGTATATGCCTGCTTTTTTTGAGAAACTCAGAGACTTTGGCAAGAACAAGAAAAAGCTTACTTCCTAATTCAAAATTAGGTCGTAAGCTTTTTCTTATTTTTATCTTTGTAAAAGTTGTAGTACTTGCTGTGGTCTTTGATTCGCTTGTGCGAGCATAGCAGTAGCTGCCTGTGAGATAACGTTTTGTTGTGTATACTGAGCCATCTCATATGCCATATCTGCATCTTGTATACGAGACATAGATGCTGTAAGATTCTCCTCACTTACTCCTAAGTTTTTCGTCGTATGCTCCAAACGGTTTTGAACCGCACCGAGCTTTGAACGTTGGTTCGATACCATAGAGATGGCGTTATCAAACTTAGTGATGGCATTATTGGCATTTGCTTGTGTGGTCACATCTACTGCCGCACGTGTAGGTGTGGTGGATTTCCCATCACTTACATCTGCAGTGGCTGAGTAGCCTTCTTCACCTGGCATAGCCGTAAGACCTAGTGCATCTGCACGCATATCTCCAATCTGTACATCCATTACCTGACCTTTGTTTGCTCCTACTTGGAGTGTGATGGTTACGTCTTCTAC
>JBOFIT010000240.1:0-26772 GCA_051650305.1 Cellulosilyticaceae bacterium | reverse complement strand
GTGTATTGCTTACCATCTGCTTCCTGTATATGTCTTATCTTAACTGTATGGGTAGCATACTTGAGCATATTTTGAATGAGGTTACTAAAAATCCTTTCAGTCGCTTGGTCATCTGCGATAATCGCTGGCAATTTCTCATGGATTTCTAGTTTGGGTTCTAGATTTTTATCCACAAAATCATTGTAAAAAGCGGCCATTAATTCACAAAGTATTGTAGATATGTTTATACTTTTTAATTCAATTTTGTATTCATTGGCCTCAATGCGTGACAAATCATAAAAACTCCCTATAAGTTTTTCTAAAGACTGGGCACGACTTTTCACGACTTCTTGATACCGTATACGCTCTCCCTCACTAAGACCTGGGTTCTCTAGCATCTGTAAATACCCTATAACGGAAGTTAATGGCGTCCTTAAATCATGAGACATATTGGCAATGGCTTGTCTAAGTTCCTTATCCATATGCCTATACTTTGCTTCTGTCTCTTTCTTTTCTTCTATACTCTTATTAATGGCCGCCACTAACGCTTCCAATTCTTTATTGGGTGCCTTCACTCTTACTTGTTGATTCGTATCTTTTCCTTGTATAGCTTGCAATTGCTCCGTAATATACTTAACTTCCCTCTTATAACTCAGTAAGCGAGCGATACATATGCCCCCTATTATCCCTATCCCAATCATTGTTACCACTAACACTGTATCACCCTCTCTCTCTCTTACTTAAAACGCAATTTCTTGACGATGCTAAGACCTATGGCTACAAATAAAAGTGTCTGTACCACCCCCAGTAATGCTGGTATATGCCACTCTGTAAACGGCACCATCTTATCTGCCACACGACTTAGCTGCGCCATAAAAGTCCACTGTGTCACCTTGCCTATTTCTTCCCATACTAATTTTTCAATGACCATCAATATAGTCGGTAGAAAACTAATAATCCCTACGTAAACTACTGCTAAGGTTGTTGGTGATTCAACGACCAAGCTAAGTGCCATACACAGTGCCATTGCTGCAATCCATAACGGTAGTGCTGTAGCAAGTCGTGTAAGGAAATCTACACCCACAGCCATGTCTATACTTCCTGCTCCTTCTAACAACAATGCACCACTTCCATAGAAACATAGAAGAATAATGCCCGCTGCTATAAACGCTAAGATAACACTTACGATCATTTTACCTACATACATTTTCGTTCTAGAAAGTCCTGCTGCGATGACATTTTTAACGGTCAAGAACTTCTGTTCTTCACTAGATGTAATCTCGATAAAGCCAACACAAATATACATTGGCACCGTCAGCCACATAATGCCTAGTTCTAGTAGCATCTCAAAATGAATGCCACTTTGATAAGCATGATTCATATAGGCAAAAATCATATTTAACAAGATGCTACCCAGTGCAAATACACCACTAAAGAGCCATAGATAGATGCGATTAAAATTACGGTACAATTCCGCTTTGATATAATTACGCACAGTGCTCACCCCCTACTAATGCCATGAAGTATTGCTCAAGGGAACTTCCTATCACCTGAATCCCAGATACCATAACCCCGCCTGTCACTAGCATTTGTGTGACCTTTTCTGGAGCATCCATATGCTCATACACTTTGATTTCATTACCTTCATGGATCTCATACCCTGTACATCCTAGTTGTTCTTCCAGAATCACACTTGCTTTTGCTGGGTCATCTACACGTACTAAGAGATGATGTCTACATTTCTCCTCTATGGCCTTCGCCGTAATTTCTTCTACAAGTTTGCCTTCTTTCATAAAACCATAACAAGTGGCAAACTTTGAAAGCTCATCAAGGATATGGCTTGAGATAAGAATCGTAACACCTCTTTCTCTATTGAGCCTTAGCAAAGTCTCTCTCACTTCCACGATACCTTCTGGATCAAGCCCATTCGTCGGTTCATCCAGTATTAATAAATCTGGACTTCCCATAATGGCTAGTGCCAATCCTAAGCGTTGTTTCATACCTAATGAAAACTGCTTAAACTTCTTGTTACCTACATCACCTAAGCCTACTTGCTGAAGTACATGATCCACACATGCTTTATCTGCTATGCCTCTTTGTATACGGTAGTACTCTAGATTTTTCTTAGCTGAGAGATAAGGATAAAAAGCGGGTGTCTCGATAATCATTCCTGTACGTACCCGTGCTTTGTTTAAGTCATCGATATAACTTTTACCGAATAACTCTATCTCTCCACCTTGTGTTTCAATAAGCCCTGTAAGCATCTTCATAATGGTGGTCTTCCCCGCCCCATTCTTTCCTACTAGGCCATAAATCTCACCTTTAGCAACGTTTAAGTTTACCTTATCGACAGCTGTATGACTTCCATATATTTTGGTTAAATCTCGTGTTTGAAGTATGACTTCCCTCATTATTCTTTCCTCCTTGATTTGATGTTTGTATGTATTCTATCCCTTAAACATCAATATCCACTTAAGTAAACATTAAGAAAGTCTTAATTTTCATCATGCATCTTAAAGCCAATGCCCCATACAGTCTGTATGTAATCTGTCCCACCGTCTACTTTTCCAAGTTTATTACGCAAGTTACTTATATGGACATTCACTGTATTGTCATCTCCTAGAAATTCATCATTCCACACATGCTCAAAAAGATTGGCACGGGTAAATACTTTCTTTGGATAACTCATCAAAAGCTCTAGGATTTTGTACTCTCTAGCAGTTAATGCCACTTCATTACCATCTATACTTACCTTTGCTGCGTCTACATCTAGTTGCAAATTCTTATGCTTATAAACCTTTGACTCTACCACTTGCGAAAAGACAGTATACCTGCGCAGCTGTGCCTCTACTCTTGCTATGACCTCTGCTGTATCGAAGGGCTTACTCATAAAGTCATCTGCCCCCATTTTTAAGGCTTCTATCTTTGTATCTTGTCCTACTTTTGCAGATATGACAATGATTGGCATCATTTTATCTTTTCTCAAGTCAACGATAAGCTCCTCACCTGTCATTCCTGGTAGCATAAGGTCTAGTAAAATAAGATGATACTCTTCTAGTTGTACACACATCTTCGCTTCTGTGCCGGAGTAAGCTCCTCGCACTGTATAGCCTTCTCTTCTTAGTAAGTCACACAAAAGTTCATTAATCGCTAGGTCATCTTCTACTACTAATAGTTTGATAGCTTCCTTCATCTTTCCACCCCTTTTTTTAACTTGTTTTATTGTAGCATAGCTTTTTCCAAAAATAAAACCCCTATAAATATAGGGGTGCTTGCTTAGTTATTCCATTTCTCAATCCATGCCAATACATCTGCCATCACTTCATCTCGATTGACTTCGTTAAGCATCTCATGGCGTCCACCCTCATAAAGCTTATAACTTGCATGGCGAAGTCCTGCATCTTGGTATGCCTTAAAGAGTGTGACAATGCCTTTTCCATTTTTGCCAACAGGATCTTGGTCCCCTGAGAAAATGTAGATAGGCAACTGTTTAGGAATCTTATAGATATTTTCTTTTTCTTCGATATACTTCAGCTCACTTAAGAAATCATAGAAGAATCCTGCTGTAAAGATTGTGCCGCAGTAAGGATCTTGAATGTACTTATCCACTTCCTTATGATCTCTGCTAAGCCAATCAAAGTTGGTGCGATTTGGCTTAAACTGCTTATTATAGCTTCCAAATATTAATTTATCTAATAACGGACTTTGTGCTTTTCTTCCGTGTTTCTTGATTTCTCTTTTGGCTACTAAAAGTCCTGCATCTAATGCAATGCCCTGCTTGCCATTACTTCCACATAAGATAGCACCCTTTAAGCCTTCTCCATAATGCATGATATATTCTTGTGTCGCAAAAGAGCCCATACTATGACCGAATAAGAAAATTGGCATATCTGGGTAGCTGTTTTTGATAATTTTGGTAAGGGTATACATATCTTCTATTAAGTGCTGAAAGCCTGCTCTTTTTCCTAAGTAGCCTACATTTTCCAACTCATTAGCCGTTTTACCATGGCCTCTATGGTCATTGGCATACACCACATACCCGTTCTGTGTAAGGTAATTTGCAAATCTTTCATAGCGTGCTGCAGTCTCTGCCATTCCGTGGGCGATCTGCACGATACCTTTTATGTTTCCATCTTCTGGCATCCATTTGTAAACATGCACTTGTAATTGTTCTTTTCCTTCAAAATAAAATGTCTCTGCTTTCATTTTGTGTCACGCTCCCTAAGTCTTAATCTAACTGGTACCATTATACCATTCTTTTACTCTTTTTGTTATTGTATGATTGTAAACTTATTATTAATAGTATTATTTTTCTGACTAATAAAAAAGCCAAACCACTTTTCTACTTAAGTGATTTAGCTTCTTTGATATGCTGTATAAAAAGTTGTCTAATCTCTGGCACTTCCCCTAAGCCTGATGTGATAACCTCTACCTCTAAGCCATTGGCCATCAGTGCTCCCTGCCATTTATGTTGCTCCAATCCTAAAATTTCTTGTACCACATGATTGCCTGCTACTAACATCAAGGGGAGGATAGTGATTTTGTGCATCTGCCTTTTCTTCACCGCTTCTACCAGTACTTCTATGTGCTCTAATTGATGCAACGTTAAAACTGCGCCCTGTATACCTACTTGCTTCATATACCCCTCAAGCTTTTCATACGCACTGTTTGCTTCATGAGTCGTTCCGTGGCCTAACACCAGTAGAAACCGCTGGTCTTGCTCCTTACTTTGCAAATACGCCGTAAGCCATCTATAATCTCTTTCTTCATCAAGTAGTGGCTTACCTAGCCTCATGTGAAAGCTCGCTTTGGCGTTCTTGCACACTTCCTTTACTTTCTCATACTCTTTTCCACCTAGTAGATGAAGTGGCTGTACAGTGACTTCTTCATAGCCTTCTTTTTCAAATACTTCGAAGGCCTGCGACACACCTAGTATTTCTTTGCTATGCACTTTCTTAAGTTTCTCTCTAAGCATCTCTGAAGAAAATGCATTGTACACCGTTTGTTCAGTATATGCTGCTGTCACCGATTCACCTACTGAAAGGATAGACCTTTCTAACTGCTCCAGATGACTAGTACCAAAACTAACCATTAATATAGCTTTTTTCATAAGCTCTAAGCTCCTCTAAATCCATCTCTATAAGGTGATGCAACTGCTGACGCTTGGACGTTTCATCTGTGATGTCTTGTAGTATTCTCTCTCGCATACGACCAAGTATTGCCACGTATTCCCCATAACTTTCATCATACGTCTCTGCCAGTGCTTCCTTAATTTTTTTTGTCAAAGAAGGGCTATGCCCATTGGTGGATACACTTAGAATGAGATCACCTCTTCTGATATACGCTGGAACGATAAAGCTGGATAAATGCTTATCATCGATGACATTACACAGTATGTGATGGGTATCACAATACTTACCTATCTGCTCATTTAATCCACGTTTATCAGTAGCTGCAATAACGATAAAGCTTCCCCTAAGCTCCTCTTCTACCTCACCAAAGCATCGCTTAAGCAAGGTGATATCCCCTTCTAGCTTTTCAAATGCCTCTTCGAATGCTGGTGAGACTACCCTTAGCTTTGCCCCAAAACTAAGAAGTACCTTCGCCTTGCGATACGCTACTTTTCCACCACCTATAATAGTGATGCACTTCCCCTCTACATTAAGCATCGCTGGATACATAAATGCTACGCCATATCGTGTGCTTGCTTGAGGGCGTTATGAATAGCAATAAGTGTTGTATCTAACTGCTCTTTTGTATGGGCTGTAGATAAGAACATGGCTTCATACTGTGCTGGCCCAATAAGTATCCCTTGGTCAAGTAATGCCTTGAAGTAACGATTGAAAGTATCTACGTTACAAGTCATCGCTTCTTCGAAGTTTGTGACTTTGCTTTCTGTGAAGAATAGGCATACTAATGAACCTGCACGGTTTACTGTATAGTTAAGTCCTAGCTTTTCTAGGCTCGCTTTGATACCTGCTTCAAGGTATGTCGCTTTTTCTTCTAGTTCTGTATACACATTAGGATTGTCTCTTAAGTACTCTAATTGTTTTTTACCCATATACATAGCTAGTGGATTTCCTGATAATGTACCTGCTTGGTACACTGGTCCCACTGGTGATACCATATCCATGATTGTTTTCTTACCACCGTAGGCACCTACTGGAAGGCCACCCCCGATAATCTTACCAAAGCATACCATATCTGGTTGAATACCGAAGTACTCTTGGCTACTGCCATATGCTATTCTAAAGCCTGTGATGACTTCATCAAAGATAAGAACTGTCCCTGCTTCTAATGTCAGCTGACGAAGTTCTTCTAAGAAACCTTTATCTGCTGGTACCACTCCCATATTACCACCGATAGGTTCTACGATAACTGCTGCTATCTCATTTTTATTGGCTTCAAAGACTTCTCTTAAGCCCTCTACATCGTTGTATCTTGCTACAAGTGTATCTTTAACGACATCTGCTGGTACCCCTGGACTTGTAGGTACACCATAAGTAATGGTTCCTGAGCCTGACTTCACGAGAAGGGCATCTGAATGGCCATGGTAGCATCCCTCAAACTTAAGGATTTTGTTGCGTCCTGTATACCCTCTCGCTACACGTAGCGCACTCATTGTCGCTTCTGTACCTGAGTTAACCATACGCACCTGATCGATGCACTTATAGGCTTCTACAATGAGTCTTGCCATCTCTACTTCGATACCTGTCGGCACACCGTAACTTGTACCACGCGCAATGGCTTCTACCACGCCTTCCATGAGCATCTCATTGCTATGTCCTAAGATAAGTGGTCCCCATGAACAGATGTAATCGATATACTGATTACCATCTACATCTTCGATGATTGAACCATGTGCTTTTTCGATAAAGATAGGATCGATTCCTACTGATTTAAAAGCTCTTACAGGGCTATTCACCCCACCTGGTATATACTTATTCGCTTCTTCAAAAAGTGCTTTTGATTTAGTATGCTTCATAATGTCCCTCCTGAAGTTGTTTTGCCATATCTTTTGCAAAGTAGGTGATAATCATATCTGCACCTGCACGCTTGATTGATAGCAGGCTTTCAAAGATGACATTTTCATTCATCAAGCCATTCTTCACTGCCATTTTAAGCATCGCGTACTCTCCGCTTACATTGTAAGCTGCGATAGGCACATCGAAATGATCTTTGGCACGTCGTATAATATCCAGATAACTCATAGCCGGCTTCACCATGATAATATCTGCACCTTCTTCGATATCTAATGCCATCTCACGTACAGCTTCATCTGAATTTGCCATATCCATTTGGTATGTCTTACGATCCCCAAAAGCTGGTGCTGAATGTGCTGCCGCACGGAATGGACCATAGAAACTTGATGCGTATTTCGCACTGTAAGACATAATCGGAATATGGGTTAAATCTCTGGCATCTAGACTGTCTCTCATATGTGCGATACGACCATCCATCATATCTGATGGTGCCACCATATCTGCACCTGCCTTGGCATGACTGATAGCAATTTTACTTAAGTATTCTAAAGTGGTGTCGTTATCCACTTCACCTTTTTCTGTGAGGATCCCACAGTGGCCATGGTCTGTATATTGGCACATACATACATCTGTGATGACATACATTTCCGGGGCAATACTTTTTACTTTACGAATAGCTTGTTGGACAATACCTGTATCACTATACGCTTCACTTCCGCAACTATCTTTAACTTCTGGTACTCCAAATAAGATAATACCCTTAATGCCAAGTGCCATCACTTCTTTGATTTCTTCTTCTAGCTTATCTACTGAAAAGTGATAAATGCCTTCTAAAGATGGGATTTCGTGCTTGATCCCTTCCCCTTCTACCACAAAGATTGGGTAGATCAGGTCATTGACAGATAAATTTGTCTCACGAACCATGCTACGAATAGCTTTATTCATACGTAAACGTCTTGGTCTTACTCGCATTTTTCTTCACCTCGTTTTGTAAGCATTGCTTGAATCATTGCATCAATGGTTGACTGTGCTGGCTCCACATCTACTTGAAGACCTGCATTTCTCATTGTTTCTGAAGTAATGGCTCCTATAGATACCATTTGGATACCTTCTAATTTTTCTTTATGTTCATCACCTACAAGTGTCATAAAGTTCTTTACTGTGGATGCACTTGTAAACGTGATGACATCAATCTCACCTTTTTCGAGACTACGGATAACGCCGTCTTTTGGTGAATCATCTATCACATTTTCGTATACTTCTACTTCCTCTACTTCACAGTACTTGCTCAGTCTTTCCTGAATCACGTCTCTAGTCTTTGTAGCTTTTGGAATAAGAATCTTATCGGTGTCTGTAAGCTCACTTTCTAGTAAGTCACATACACTTTCTGCTATGAAGCGTTCTGGCATCTTATCTGCTAGTATCCCATACTGCTTCAATGTGTCCTTCGTAGCCTTCCCTACTGCTACCACACATACGTTACCTAATGCTCTTGCATCCTTGCCAGCTGCATACATCTCTTCAAAGAAGATACTCACTGCATTTTGGCTTGTAAATACAAGGTAAGTATAAGCCTCTAAGTGTGCTATCGCTTGCTGAAGCTTTGTCTGGTCTTCTAATGGCTTGATGCAGATTGTTGGGAACTCAATCACTTTTGCACCTAATTCTTGAAGCTTACCTTTCAGTGTACTGCTCTGTGCTCTAGCACGTGTCGTAACGATTGTTTGACCGAAAAGTGGCTTCTCTTCGAAGAAATTAAGCTTCTCACGTAGTTTCACAACTTCGCCTACAACAATAAGACTTGGCGAAGTAATGCCATTCTTTTCAACGACTTCACAGATCGTCTCTAAGTTACCTGTCACGACCTTTTGATTCGGTCTAGTCGCCCAGTTAATCACTGCCGCACTGGTTGTACCAGCCATGCCTTCAGCCATAAGATTGCTACAAATCTTAGCTAAGTTTGACACACCCATCAGAAAGACAATGGTCCCTCCCATATGTGCTAAAGCATTCCAGTTAATACTTGTGTTTTCATCATCCTTCAAGTGTCCTGTTACTACGTGGAATGAAGAAGTATAGTCTCTATGGGTAATAGGAATCCCTGCATAGCAAAGACCACCAATAGCCGAAGTAATCCCTGGTACCACTTCGAAGCGCACACCGTGCTGAAGTAAGTACTCGCCTTCTTCACCACCACGTCCAAAGACATATGGGTCTCCCCCTTTTAGTCTGGTGACAATGTTTCCTGCCTTCGCTTTTTCCATAATCACTTGATTGATTTCATCTTGTGTTAAGGTGTGATTGCTAGATACTTTACCTACATAGATGTATTCACATCCTGGTTTTGCTTCTTTTAAGTAATCTTCATTTGCCAAGCGGTCATAAACGATTACATCCGCTTTCTTAATGCACTCTAATCCTTTTAATGTTAATAACCCATAATCTCCTGGGCCTGCACCTACTAAATATACTTTACCTTTCATAGCGCTTCATTTCCTCCATCACATCTCTTGCAAGTTCATAACCAATCACTCTTGCTTCTTCTTCTGTCGTACATGGTCTTTCTACTGCCTTTTGTGTGAGTACTTGGCCTTCTTCATCGCCAAATACACTGATGAGACGTAACGTGCCGTCTTCAAGGTGTGCAGATGCACCCATCGGTATGTGGCAGCTACCATCCACCCCTTTTAAGAATGCTCTTTCTGCTTGTACTTCGATTTCATCATGTGGGCACTGAATAGCTTCCACAAGTGTACTTACACGTTCATCTGCTTCTCTTAACTGGATACCTAAGGCTCCCTGTGCTGGAGCTGGTACCACCATCTCTTCTGGTAGATAATAACTAATGTGATGAGCCATATCTGCACGATGTAAGCCTGCTGCTGCTAGTACCACTCCATCCAGATTCTCTGTCTCTATCTTTGCAATACGTGTATCAATGTTTCCTCTGATTGGTACAATATTTAAGTCAGGTCTCACTTCGAGTAGCTGATATTTACGGCGCTTACTACCTGTCCCAATAGTCGCACCTTGTGGTAGGTCTTCTATGGTTTTTATAGTTGATCTAAGGACTAATGCATCTCTACGGTCTTCTCTTATTGGTGTCTTCGCAAACATAAGGCCTGGGGTTACCTCACTCGGCATATCCTTCATGCTATGAATAGCGATATCAATATCCCCTTTCAAAAGCTGCTCTTCTATTTCTTTTACAAAAACGCCTTTATCGCCTATTTTATCAAGAGCGACATTCTGAATCAGGTCTCCCTTAGTCTTAATGATTTTTATAGTAAATGTAACTTCAGGATGTTTTTCTTCTAGTTGTGTAATAACCCACTTTGTCTGGGTAAGTGCTAATTTACTTCCTCTTGTTCCTACAATAATTTCCATCGGTGTTCCTCTTTTCTATCTCTGTCGTCTCTTCTTTATCTAGCTTACAACCTTTAGAGTTCAAATAATTCTTTGATCATCTCATTATACGTTTCTTGCTTTTCTTGGTCTTGCAGTTCCTTTAAGTTATGGATAGGTTCCCTGATTAGTCTTTTCAAGGAACTCATTAGCATTTTCTCGATTATTTTTTCTTCTTTGGTACTTAGATTGGTCTTACGTCTGATGTATGCCATTGTATCTTCTTGGATTTCATCACAACGATCATGTAACGACTTGATGGTCGGGTCTATCTTAATGGTTTGTAACCATAACATCAGCTCTCTTAAGTTTGCTTCTACCACACTGGTGGCTTCTTCCGCTAATGCCTCTCGCTTTGCCGTATTATGGTCTGCAATATACTGCAAATCATCTATATCATATAAATGGACGTGTTCATGGCCACCTATACTTTCTTCGATATCTCTTGGCAAGGCGATGTCTAACATATAGAGAGGCTTCGTAAGCTCTGGCATCTCTCTTTCTTTCACCACCAAGTGAGGTGAAGCTGTAGATGTAATGACAAAGTCTACTTCTCTCATGATTTCATAACGTTTTTCATAAGGAATAGGTACGATATGCTCATACTGCTCTTTCAAGTCTTCTGCTTTTTTACAGGTACGATTGGCAATATAAATGGTGTCCACACCTTCTTCATACAGATGATTCAGTGCGAGCTTACTCATCTTTCCAGCGCCAATCAAGAGTCCTGTGGCCCCTTCTAGTGTACCCATTTGTTGTCTCAGACATTTAACACCTATATAACTTATAGAAAGAGGGTATTCGGATATCTTCATCTCTGCCTTGATATACTTCGCCGTTGTGATCGCTTCTCTGAAGCATTTGTTCAGTACTTTACCACTAGCTCCTAACTCCATAGCAAACTCCTGTGCATCCTTCACTTGCCCAAGAATCTGGTCTTCTCCTAGTACAATAGAATCAAGCCCTGCTGCCACACGGTATAGATGTCTGATGGCTTCTTCACCTTTTTTCACAAACATATAGGTTTCTAATCCTATAGCTTTTGAGAAGTCATGATACACCGTACTTACACACTCTATCTTACTTTCAATATGCTCACTGCATATATAGATTTCACTACGATTACAAGTAGAAAGCACCACCGCTTCTCTTACATTGTAATCCAGTAATTGATTCAATACTTCTATTTTTTGTGTATCTGTAAACGATACTTGTTCCCTGATATGAATAGGGGCTGTTAAATGATTGACCCCGATGACTGCTATTTCCATGACACACCTCTTAGCCCATTTCTACTCTTTTATTATAGCTGATTTACCAATTTTTATCATCTTTTCTAAGATGTTTTGTTTCTAAAGTTCTATATAAGAATACAAGTAACTTATACTTTTCGAAGTATTTTCTACTTCTATCCTTATATACCCCTTTGTTAAAAGAAAAAAAGGGACATTATAGCCGCACGCTATAATGTCCCTCTGTATAAATTAGTGATGTCCGTCTTGGCTACCTGGACCTGCACCTCTATGTTTGTTGATTGGTCTTAAGTTGATATTTGCACGTTTTTCATCTTCTGCCCAGTAAATACGTTCAGCGATTTGTGCTTCTGGATTAAGTTCGATTCCCTCAAGGATAAGTTCTTTGAACTTGATGTATCCAGCTCTATCAATTAAGTGTCCACCATGTAAGTATACTGGCTTGTAATCAAGTGCCCATGCAGAGAACTTTGGCCAGTTTCTGAAGATTGCAAGTACCACATCTTCTGTTACCCAGTTAGCGAACATTTTACCCATACGTGGGTATTGCTTACCTGTACGTCCACCGATCATGATGCGGTAGAATTTCTTTTCGTTACGTGTCCATGCGCTTGTAGGACAAGCAAGTACACACTCACCACAACCTACACAACAACATGTATCTTTATCGATCTTGCCTTGGTTGTTAAGTTTAAGTACGCGTGTTGCATGGTGATCACATGCTTCAACACATGCACCACAACCGATACAACGGTCTGCATCGTATTCCATTTTAGCAATACCGATTACACCGAAATCGTTGAAGTGAGCTTTCGCACAGTCATTTGGACATCCAGCTACTGTTGTCTTGATGTGGTAGTGACTTGGGAATACTTCTTTTTCGATTTTCTTAGCAAGCTCATGTGTGTTTACATTTGCTTTGATACAGTGTGTGTTACCGATACATGCCATAATGTTACGTGTACCGATTGTTGGATAACCTTTACCGCATGTTTCCATTTCAACATCACACTCTACAACTTCTACTTCTTTGATGTAGTCGTTGATGTATTCATTTACTTCTGGAATACTTGCATATTTGATACCTGGGATATTAAGAGTATGTCTCATACCAACGTGGAATGTGCCATCTCCCCAAGTTTGTGCCATATATTGTACAGCTTCTAAGTGTTTTGCATCAATGATTGATCCAGGAACACGTAATTGTAACATGAATTCGCCTGCTACTTTAGATTGACGGTAGCAGTTTATTCTGGTTGCTTTTACATCAATATCATGATTCATAAATGGTGGCCCCCTAGTCTATTAAGTTCTTCGCTACAGTATAGTTGAATACTGGTCCTTCAAGACATACATATGTCTCGTCGATACGACAGTGTCCACATTTACCAATTGCGCATGACATTTTTCTTTCGAAAGATACCCAGATTTTTTCTTCTGGAATACCTTGTTTTCTACACTCAAGACCTGTGAAGTGCATCATCATTGGAGGTCCAACGATTACTACTTCGTAGTTGTCTCCGAAGTCTTTGAATGGAATTTCTTCGATGAATTTTGTTACAAGGCCTGTTCTGAAGCCTTCTTTTTCATCTCTATCTAATGTATAGATTGTATTGAACTTTTCTTCCCACACTTTAAGTGTTTCTTTGAAAAGGATACTGTTGTCATCTTTGAAACCAGCGATTAAGTTTACGCTTTCAGCATAACCTTCTTCAGCAGCAAATTTGTTTAGCATACTTTTTACTGGAGCTACACCTGTACCACCAGCAATAACGACTACGTTTTTGCCTTTGAAGTTTTCTACTGGCCAGCCTTTGCCGTATGCACCACGAACAAAGATTGTATCTCCAGCTTGAAGTTTGAATACTTCATCTGTTACTTTACCAACTGCACGGATTGTGAAATCCATCCAGCCATCACCGTAATCACTTACAGAGATTGGACATTCACCGATCTTAGGAAGTGATAACTGACAGAATTGACCATGCTCTACTTTAAGGTCACCTGTTGCTACTTTAATTGTAAATTCTGTTATTGATTCTTGTTTGAATTCAAGAATTTGACAAGCGATTGGCATTAATTCATTACGCATTATTTGTCACCTCCACAGATTTCTTCTACAGCTTTTGCTACTTTTTCAATTGTTGCTGTAAATGAGATAAACTCTGGACATCTTGATGTACATCTACCACAACCTACACACATATGGCCTTCGCCAAATGCTTCATTGTATGAGTGAATCTTGTGAAGTGTTTTGTATCTGTAACGATCTCCGATTGTATGTCTGAAGTCATGTCCACCAGCCATTTCATCGAATCCTGCAACTTGGCAAGACGCTGCTGTTCTTCTTCTTTCACCGATTTTCCCATTTTCGTTGTACATAACATCTGTTGTTGTGAAACATGTACATGTGCTACATGCGATTGTACAGCTACCACAACCTACACAACGTTTGTTATATTCTTTCCACATATCATGTTCTTTTAATTTGTTAAGAACTTCTTTGTTTGGAATAGTAGGAATCTTAACTTCTACTTCATTTTTCTCAATGAATTTAACGTCGAAGTTAGTTTCTTCTTGACCAGCAAAGTATGTAGCGAAAGCTTCATCTTTTACATTGAATACAGCTTTGCCATCTTCAACTTTTACTGCTAACGCATAATCTTCTGTTTTGTTTGTTCCCATTGAACAACAGAAGCATGTGTCCCAACCAGTTGTACATTCCATCATTACATAATGTACTTTTTCTCTCATACGCTTGTAGAAAGTATCTTCAAAACCATTTTGTAAGAAGATTTTATCTTGGTTCTTTTGTGCATTGATGTCACAAGGTCTAGCAAAGATTAAGATTTTCTTGTCATGGATTTTGCTTTCACGGTATTCATCTTCTGTGAAGTAGAATAGTGTTTGTGTAATTGGTGTTACTACTTCTTTAGCAGAGTAATCTGATTTCTCATCAAATACAATCTCTTCTACGCTCTTTACTTCCGCGTATCTAATAATGTCTTGATCTGAGTAACGTCCTGCTTTTGCAAATCTTTTTGGTGCATAAATTTTGTACTCTTTTTGTAATTCTTCAAAGAGACCATTAACTGTTTCAAAGCTTAATTTATAGCCCATTATTGACCCTCCATTTCACTTAGTCCTTCCTAGTCTGCTAATAATGTAACAAATTTGGTTGAACATTTAATTTTGATTATATACTTAAATAGTAAGATTTCATATAGGTTTCCCCCAGTTTACTATTTAATATCATGATGGTTGTTATTAATAAATCTTATTGTTCTTTGTTAAATATATAACGCTTATTTAGTTTACCATAATTTCTTTCCATTGGCACCAAATCTCTCCCACTTTACCATTAACTTTACTGATGGTTACCATTAGTAAAGTTAATGGTTGTTATTACTCCTAAATCCCCCTCCCCTGATTGTAGATTTTTTAACCAAATATTCTAGTTTTTAATTTTATTAGTCTATGCTAAGTTTTTTTGCACAATTACGACAAATGTTTTATGTTTAGTTTGTATACTTGACTATTTTTTTAAACATATGTTAATTTATAGATATGAATTGTTATTTTTTTAACGTTAAAAATAACACTAAGTTTTATACTTACTAATTTATGAGGGGGCTTTTATGAGTGAATTAAAGCAAGAAACAAATGATTTAGTTGTTGCAAGTAAATTTAAACTATCTGACTTGTACAAAAACGAAGACTGGTGGGCTATATGGCTAGGCTTTATCGTTATCGTAGTAGGTCTTGTAAGTACCTTAACGGGTGCATTTAGTTTTAAATCAACTAAAGTACCAACTTGGGGAACAGAAGAAGTGCCAAACGTACTGGCAGCTTTTGCAAAATCCGGTGTTTTACCTGGACTCGTTATTACCTTTATTATCTTAGCTGCACTTTTTGTAATCGGCACAGTCTTTATGGGGAAAAAACCTGGTAAGTTTATCGCTGGTTTTGCTGGTGTTTTTGCACTTGCCTTACTTGCTTATACATTAGCTAGCCAAGTTACAATGAAAAACTACCTTGAATACGCTTTCTGGGCACTTCTTGTAGGTATGCTTGTGTGTAACACAGTTAAAACACCTAACTGGCTTAAACCTGCTATTCAAACTGAGTTCTATATAAAAACAGGTCTTGTTATTATGGGTGCTGAGGTACTCTTCTCAAATATTGCTGAATTTGGTATTTATGGACTTGGAATCGCTTGGCTTGTAACGCCAGTTGTTATCATTTTCATGTGGCTCTTTGGTACGAAATTCTTAAAGATGGGTAATAAAGCAATGGTTATGATCATTGCATGTGCTACTTCAGTATGTGGTACTTCAGCTGCTATCGCTGCTGCTGCTGCTTGTAAAGGTAAAAAGAATGATTTAACTTTCGCTGTTGGTCTTTCTCTTATCTTTACTGTTGTGATGATGGTTACAATGCCTTTCATTTGTAAATGGATGGGCTTAGATCCACTTGTTGGTGGTGCATGGATCGGTGGTACAGTAGACTCTACTGGTGCTGTTGTACTTGCTGGTGAAGCACTTGGTCCTGTAGCTGCACAAGTTGCTGCTTTAGTTAAAATGATTCAAAACATCCTTATCGGTTTCATCGCTTTCGCTGTAGCAATCTTCTTTACAACAAAAGTAGATAACACATCTAAGTCTTCAGTAGGTGTTTCTGAGATCTGGCATAGATTCCCTAAATTCATCCTTGGTTTCATCGTTGCATCTCTTATCTTCTCTTTCGTAGTAGAGCCAATGGCTGGTACAGAAGCTACAAAAGCTGTACTTAAGAGTATCGGTGGCTTTAAAGGATGGTGCTTCTGTCTTGCATTCGTAAGTATCGGTCTTGAGACAAACTTCAAAGAGATGGCTGCTCAAATGCAAGGTGGTAAACCTTTAACACTTTATGTAGTAGGTCAAGTATTCAACTTAGTTTTAACCCTCTTCGTTGCATGGTTATTATTAAGTGGTATCTTCCTTCCAATTCCAAACATCATTGCTTAATTTAATCTAATTTTATTTATAGAAAAATGGGGTGTACTTTAATGAACCGTGAAAAATGCATTAAATATCTTAATCGCATAACACTTGTCTTCTTCTTAATCGTCATTTGCTGTGCCATTTATATTATGAAAAATGATATTGGCCTTATTGAAGGCATGAACTTTGGTCCTGGATCTTACTACTATACAGATATTCCTGGTTGGGAAAAAATCTTTTATGCAACGGATTCTATCAAACCAAATACAAGTCACCCCATTCTTTTCTTAGCAATCTTTATCGGTTGGGGAGCCTTCGCTTGGAAAGCTTGGACTTTCCTGGATAAAAAACTTGGATAACAAAAGAGCCACACCTCACCCGGTGTGGCTCTTTTGTTATCTTCTTTATCTTAGTTCTTTTAAAACTTCCATAAAAGCTGCTGTTGCAGGGGTTACTTCTGTATGCTTCGGTAGTATGTAGGAAAATTTACGTGTACATTCTTCATCTAAAGGTAATACTGTAATCTCCTTATCTGCTACTGCATGGCCTACTACGTATTCTGAAATAAGGGTAATACCCAGTCCATTTTTTACAGCCTCTTGTACAGCAAAGTTACTATTAAATACCATCTTGTTTTTAGGTTTGATCGTATTTTCTTCAAGGAAACTTTCTAGATACTCCTGTGTCCCCGAACCTGCTTCTCTACTGATCCAAACTTGGTCTTGAAGGGCCTCCATGAGCCTTGGTTCTGCTATAAGGTTTGAGTCATTACTTACAGCTAGCACCATCTTATCGCCGCATATATAGCCTCTCTCGAAGTCATAGTGAGGGTCTGTACCTTCTATGATACCTATATCCACTTGTCGTTCTTTTACTTTCTCACATACATTAGCTGTATTTTCAATCATTACTTCTATATGTAAATGAGGATACTTATCTGAAAATGCTTTAAGGATTTTGGGTAAAAAATGCTCTCCTATTGTCTTACTTGCCCCTACAATGAGCTGTCCCCCTACTTGATTCTCACTGCAGGTTATGGCCATTTTTACATCTTCTATTTGCTTTATAATCTCTTGACCTCGTTCATACAGAAGCTTTCCTTGTTTGGTTATGATAACTTGCTTACTTTTGCTTGAACGTTCAATAAGCGTTGTATTAAAATACTGCTCCAGTCTTTTTATATGTAGACTAACTGTAGGTTGAGATAGATTCACTTTCTTAGCTGCCTTCGTAAAGTTTTCATAGTTTACAACTTGCATAAACGTTTTTAGTTCTTCAAGCATTTAATCCCCCTCCTTCTCTCTAAGCCTAGTTCTATTTTATCTATATTACTATGACGCCGTCAAGCACTAAAACCCCCTAGCATCGCTAGGGGGCCTAAAATAGTTCTTATTCAGCGTGAGCTACAACACCTCTTACTGCATCTAAGAGTACTGTTGAACCTGACTTTAAGATTTCTGTTGCGTTATCTACACCAACGATAACTGGAATATCCATAGCAAGGGCAACAATTGCACCATGTGAGTTGCTACCTGATTGTTCTGTAATCAGACCACTTGCTTTTTTGATTTGTGGGAATAATTCGTTTGATGTTGAAGGTACTACTAAGATATCACCATCTTGGAATTTAGCTTTTGCTTCTTCTTCTGTCTTACATACGCAAAGGTTTCCACATACTTGCTTGCCTGAGATACCTTGTCCAGATGCTAAGATGTTACCAACTACATCAACTTTCATCATGTTTGTTGTTCCTGATACACCTAGTGGGAATCCACCTGTAAGAACGACTAAATCGCCACTCTTTACAAGACCTGTTGTCTCAGCTACTTCTTTCGCTGCATCAAATACATCTTCTTCTTTTTCTTTTGTTTCCATCATTACTGGTTGAACACCCCATACAAGTGCTAAATGACGGTAGCTGCTTTCTGATGTTGTACAGCTAATGATTGGAGATGTAGGTCTGTATTTTGAAATCATACGTGCTGTTCTACCTGATTTTGTAACTGTGATGATCGCTGTTGCATCTAAGTCATCTGCTGCAGTACATGTTGAGTATGAAATAGAGTTTGTAACACTTACAGCTGCTTCTTCACGGCTGTTTTTTAGACGTTTTTTGTAATCAATGTCACCTTCTGTTTGAACAGCAATACGAGACATGATTTTTAACGCTTCGATTGGGTATGCACCTGCTGCAGTCTCTCCTGAAAGCATGATTGCACTTGTACCATCGTAGATAGCGTTCGCAACGTCATTTGTTTCTGCACGTGTAGGGCGTGGGTTTTTCATCATAGAATCAAGCATTTGTGTCGCTGTAATAACTTGCTTACCTGCTGCTACTGTTTTCTTGATGATTTTCTTTTGAAGTGCTGGTACTTCTTCTAATGGAATCTCAACACCCATGTCACCACGAGCTACCATGATACCATCTGCTACACGGATGATTTCATCGATATTGTCAACACCTTCTCTGTTTTCGATCTTAGCGATGATGTTGATTGAATGGCAGTCGTACTCTTTAAGAATCTTTCTGATTTCTAAGATATCTTCTGCTGTTCTTGTGAATGATGCTGCGATAAAGTCGTAACCAGTCTTGATACCGAAGATAATATCTTCTCTATCTTTTTTACTAATGAATGGCATTGATAATTTAGCATCTGGAAGGTTTACACCTTTGTTATTTGAAAGCATACCACTGTTCATGATTTTACATGTGATATCTGTATCTTCTACTTTTACTACTGATAATTCAATAAGACCATCATCAAGTAAGATTGCTGATCCTGTATGAACATCTTTTGGTAGATCTTTGTAGTTAACGTGTGCGAGTTCTGCTGTACCTTCTACGTCTCTTGTTGTAAGTACAAGTGTTCCACCTGTTTTAAGTTCTACTTTACCTTCTTTGAATTTACCTACACGAATTTCTGGACCTTTTGTATCAAGTAATGCCGCTACTGGAAGTCCTAATTCATTTCTCATGTTTACGATACGATCGAAAGTGTGCTTGTGACTTTCATGATCACCATGTGAAAAGTTGAAACGTGCTACGTTCATTCCGTTAAGCATAAGCTCTCTTAATACGTTGTCATCAGCTGTAGCAGGTCCTAGTGTACATACAATTTTAGTTTTTCTCATCTTAATCCTCCGCTATTGTCAGTCTCATATCATCTCTATAAATAACATCTATTCTCTAAATAACATCTATTGAAATTAGATAAATATTTGAATTAGATAAACTGATTTAGTTATACCCTAATAATAATGTAAATCCAATCATTATACAATATTACTTTCAATGTTTTTGCCTATTACCTTATAGTTTAAATCTTATCTAAAAGATTATAAATTTAACATTAATCTAAATATTATTTTCTATTCAATTTTATCACTTGTGCATTTTGTTCTTTTTTCACAACTCAGCTCCTTTTATAAGTCAGTTTTTGAACACATCCAAATAACTAGACCTCTTTTTTTTTCTTTTCCTCCTTAGGTTTTGTTTTTTTTCTATACTTTATGAGAAAACAAACGAACTGACATAAATATGCTAAAAATACATTTTTTAGGAGTTTTCTACAAAAAAAGCACCTCATAGAGTCTTTTCTCTATGAAGTACTTTTTGTTGCTTTTATGCTTCTTTTATCTTTCTTAAATACTCATATGCTTCATTGATTTCTGAGATTTTTTGATTAGCAAAAGCCATATACTGCTCCGGCATCCCCTCTGCTGCATACTTATCTGGATGATACTCCTTAGCAAGTTTGCGGTACGCTTTTTTAATCTCAGCCATGGTAGCATCTTCTGCTACGCCTAATACTTCACAGTATTTCTTTATTTGGTCACTTTGAGACGGCGCACCAAACCCTGCACCACCGTAATTTGTATAACCGCTATAACCACCTTGTTGGTAGTTATGCGCGCCAGTAGATGCATTCTTTAAGTTTTGATAATCGTATTCTGAAAGGTTAAATGCTGCAGCAATTTTTCGTATCTGTGCTTCTGTTTCTGCATTTAAAGACTTGCCTTCAACACCTATACGCAAGAAGAGATACACTAACGCACCATACATTTGTCTATTTCTATAGTAGTCTTTAATGACATCCACAAACACTAGGTATTGATCCGCATGTTGTTTCCCATATTCAAAGGCTTCTGCATATTCGTTAAGGCTTTCTCTTGTCATATTGAACTGACTGGAAATAAAGTCTTTGATAAGTGCGATTTCTTCTCGACTGACACTTCCATCTGCTTTTGCTACAATGGCTGAGAGTGCCATAATAGATGCGACAACTGGATTTTTGCCCTTAAAAGCAGGGTTATTTCTTAATAATGAAGGTAATTGTGGTACTTTGACTGGTATGAAAGGTAGTATGATAAGCACCCATGGGAAGATGAAGGTTAAGATACCATAGAACATCCCATTTCTACGTTTAAACGTCGCTATACCTACTGCTACAAACGCCAATAGTATTTTTACAAACAACCATATAATACTTGTACCAAATGCCAATAAACTCATAATTAAATTAAGAATAAAATCCATCTGTATACACCCCCTTAGTTTTCATTTTTATTTCTATTCTTGTTCTACTTCTAAATGTTTAATTTTCTTCTTATATTGAATGCCTAATAAAATAACACCACACACGACAGCTATCGCTTCTGCTACAGGGAAAGCGATCCATACCCCTACAACACCCATGTACTCCGCTAAGAAATACGCTAGTGGAAGCAAGATAAGAATCTGTCTAATAACAGAAACCACAAGACTTTGCATACCATCTCCAATTGCTTGGAAAAGTGAGGATATAACGATACTTACACCTGCAAAGACAAAGCCTATACTAATGATACGTAGCGCAAGTACACCCATATGCATCATCTCATCACCACCATTAAACATCTGAATGATATAGCTTGGCACTGCATTGAAAAGCAAGGTACCTGCCGCCATAATACTTACCGCAATCGCTATTGCTTGCTTTAAGCATTGAAGTAGGCGCTTCTTATTCCTCGCCCCAAAGCTATATCCCATAATAGGTAGTGCACCTTGATTCAGTCCAAATACCGGCATAAAGACAAAGGATTGTACCTTAAAGTAAATGCCTAGTACAGCAACTGCTGTCTGTGAAAAGCCAATAAGTATGTTATTCAGTACAATGACCACAAAGGACATAATAGACTGCATAACGATGGCTGGAAAACCTACTTTATAGATTTCCTTAATAATTGGCATCTCTATTTTAAAGTGCTTAACGCTAATGCGTATCCCCCCAGATCGCTTTGTAATAAGATATATACTTACTGCCATTGCTGTCATCTGACCTATAATAGTGGCTATAGCAGCACCTGTAACGCCCATTTTAGGTACCCCAAACCATCCAAAGATAAAGATTGGGTCTAAGATAATATTAGTCACTGCCCCGATAATTTGCATCACCATAGGGTAAATCATATTACCTGTACCTTGAAAGATTTTTTCTATATTGACTTGTACAAAAACGCCTACTGAACATACAGTTACAAGCATCAGATACTGGGTTCCCATTTCTATAATGACTTCACTATCTGTAAAGAATTCAAAGAAACTTCTAGAAAAACAAAGTCCAAATAAAGCAAATACTACCCAGCTTCCTAACGCAAGTATAATACCATGATCAGCAACTAAGCTGGCCTTTTCCACATTTTTTTCGCCTAAACTTCTAGCTATTAGTGAATTAAGTCCTATACCTGTACCTACTGCTACTGCTATAATGAGCGTTTGTATTGGAAACGCTAAGGATACTGCTGCTAGTGCTTCTTCTCCTATTTGTGCCACAAACAAGCTATCTACGATATTATAAAGTGCTTGTATAAGCATTGATAACATAGCTGGCAATGACATGGTGAGTAATAGTTTAAGCATCGGTGTTTGTTCCATTTTATTCATTCGATCATCCCTTCCCTACTCAAGGTCGCCTTAAAAAAGAGCTTATGGCTTACCCATAGCTCTTTCCTTTTTAACTAGTATGAGTTAATTTTTTACAAAAGTCAACTTTTAGTCCATTATACGCATATTCTCCATAATAACGAAAGGTTGGTTCTCCTCAGTGTATTCCGTCTCTAATCGTCGCTTCAAATACCTCGCTACTGCTTTTTTAGAAGGGAACTCTGTCACTTGATAAGGAAACATCGGTGCATATTTTTCTATAAAGAGGACATTCCCCTCTACCTCTATCATAATGCCTGCCTGTGCCACGAAAACTGCCCTAGCCTCTTGGTTATATACAAAAGCATTGACCATCGTCATATCACTGGCTTCTAAAAAGCCAATATCTCTGTTTTCCCATGTTTGTTGGATAATCTCACCATATTCTTTTGCCTCAATGCCTTCATTTATAGGAATGGACTCATAAAGTTTAATAAACTTAGCCCTTTCATTTTTTGTGGTACTAGCTAAAGGGTGTGTGTCCATAATACTAAAATCAAATAAAAGGGATATGTCTTGTATCATTTCTTCCATAGCATCACATTGAATAAAGTCTTTATATAACTCAAAGGCAGTAATACGTCCATTCAAATCGCCATAAGTGCGATTGGCTTTCGACCACGTAGTAAGTACATGATCGCCATCATAAGGAACCAATCCTTCTTCGATGGTTTTAAAACCACTATGAGCTGTACGCATATTGCCCATCAAATCGTTATAGTCTTGTACTTGCATCAAAAAGGCACCTATCTCTTCTTCACCAACGCCATTAACTGCTAGGAGTCCTGAAACTTCCATTTGCATCGTTTCATCAATGAGGTTCGAGTACTTAAGTCCCTGTGTCTTTGTGGAACACCCTGTTCCTAGGCTTAGTAGTGTACTTACAAGTAAAATAAAAAGAATACTTTTTCTACCCATACAAGTCTCTCCTAAAAGTGTTTTTGAACTTATTATGTGCAGATTTATTTTAAATTATTTTTTTATTTCTCTCACTTCTACCACTTTTTCAAGTGAATGCCATTCCACTTCTGCCTCTAAATTCTCAGCGATAAAACGAATAGGAACCATCGTTACACCATTTATAAGCTTCGGTGCAAGCGCTAATGTAATTTCGTTGCCATTTGCCATCACCACGGGATTGCCGATTGTTAACTTTAATACGTCTGTTCCTCTCATTAAAGTTACTTCTTTTTTTATACCATCCCAGCCTATCTCTGTTCCTAGGTTTTCACTGATTACTCTTAACGGTACAAGTGTTGTCCCTTCTGTTAAAATCGGAGCTACTTCTGGTATGACTTGCTTATGATTAATCACAAGTCGAATATCCTGACTTACTTCTATAAAGGCTGTGCTGGTATAGCCTACTGTTCCATTTTCTAATTCAATTTTGTGCCATCCATTAGCAGATTCAAGTACTTTGACTTTTGTACCCTTAGCAAGTTTTGTAAGGGCTTCATAATGTGTTCCTTGTCCACTACGAACATTAAGCTTATCTACCATTACTTTCCCTACTTTATACCACGCTGTTGGTTGTGGCTCCTGTGGTTCCACTGGTGGTTCTGGGGTTACTGGTGGTTCTGGTGTCACCGGTGGCTCTGGAGTCACTGGCGGTTCTGGCGTTACCGGTGGCTCTGGGTCTACCGGCAGTTGTATATCGCCATCAATGATTTGGTAGATTCTCTTAAGTGTGTCTGCTACGCCCATTCGGTTGGCTATAATATCTCTGGTACTATAGTACACATTACCTTCTATTTGTGGATACTTTTCATTTTCTAGTAACTGGCTTGCAATATCTTTTGCGATTTCATCTTTATAGATACCTTGACCAATATACAACTTCACATCCGTCCCTTTTACTAGATTTGCCCACCATTTAGCAAGTGTCGCATAGTCTGCTTTTGGATGTCCTATCTCCCAGTATATCTGAGGTATAATGTAGTCTATCCATTCATTTTCTACCCATGCTGTAGCATCTGCATACACAGAGTAGTACCCCTCTCCTCCTGTTGTATTGGAGCCTTGAGGATCATTCTTTTTATTTTTCCAAATACCTATCGGGCTGATTCCGAAGCTTACTTCTGGTGCAGTACGTTCGATTGCCTCACTTACTTGTCTTACCATTTCATTGATATCTTCTCGTCTGCTATTGGCTACTGCACCATCTGGCCCTTCACCTTCTGGTAATGGATAGTAAGATGGGTAAAAGTAATCATCAAAGTGTATGCCATCCACATCATAGTTCTCTACAATTTCCGTTACGGTATCTGCAACATGCTGCTGAACTTCTGGTAAAGCTGGATTGTAATACAGCTTGTCTTTATAACTTATGGTCCACTCTGGATGTAGCCTTGCTGGATGCGTAGGCGCTAATGCATCGAAGTCCGTCCCTGATGTGGTTACACGATAAGGATTCAACCACGCATGAAATGCCATACCTCTTTTATGTGCTTCTTCAATCATAAATTCCATAGGATCATAGCCTGGATATTTCCCTTGTGTACCTGTTAAAATATCTGACCACGGATTGATACTTGAGTTGTAAAGTGCATCTGCCTTTGGTCTTACTTGTACAAAGACAGCATTCATTCCTACATCTTGCAACTTATCTAAAAGTTTTATGTACTCTCGTTTTTGTGCTTCTGGATTATTTTTTGAGCCTGTGCTTGGAAAGTCTATATTATAAACCGTTGCAATCCACGCACCTCTCATATCTTGCTGTTGAGTCTGTGCTTGTATGGATGTTGGTACTACTGACAGTAGCATCACACAGAGCATCAACATACTTATGAACTTACGCATGTAAATCTCCCTTCTCTTTCTGTCTTTCTTTCAAATGTAGAAAAACTTACTTTTCATTTATTTTATACTGTATTTTATCATATTATCGTGTCGCACCTATTGTAGAGATATTACTTTTATATTACAAAAGGAGCTGTTTGTGCATTCAACAGCTCCTTTGTTTCTTACTACGTTATTGTATTTGCAAAGTTGCAAGTACAGGATAATGGTCTGACGGAAAGTGACCTTCCACAGTGTCATAGCATAATTGCACTTGTTGCACTTGTATATCTTCCGTCACATAAATATAATCGATAGGATGCCCTTCTTTCTTCCCCGAGAAGTAATGATAACTTCTGCCTACTGGCTCATTCTCCAATTGGGTATAGGCACTTGCTAATTTTTTCTTTTCTTTCTTTAGCAGTGAATTCTCCCATACCTTCATGGTACGACTCGTAGGTGTGGCATTGAAATCTCCCATAATAAGTGTGGGCTTTCTATCTTCTCTCTCTGCCGCTTGAATACTCTTAGTAATCAAATACAAACCTTTGATTCTTGCCCAGTAACTGATATGGTCTAGATGGGTGTTATAGAGCCTAATGCCTATCTCCGGTTTTTCCTTTATCCTAAGTGTGCAAGTCGTACATATCCTTGGAAACATAGCGAACCACGCTCTACTCGGCTTCTCTGGTGTTGGTGAAAGCCAAAACGTAGATTCTTCATTCATTTCAAATTTATTTTTTAAGTAAAAAATAGCTGTGTACTCTCCCTTTTCTGCACCATCTCGTCCACTCCCCACACATTGATACCCTTCAAGCAAACGTTTGAACTCTTTAATACCACTAGCCGTCAGCTCTTGTGTACCTATAATATCAGGCTTATATTTATCTATGATTTCCTTAATAACGAACTTTCGTCTATTAAAGTTTCTACGTCCTATGGGAAAACAATCTCTTTTCATATTAAAGCTCATAACTTTCAGCTCATTCATCTTTATGCCCCCTATATCGTGCACTGTTCTTTCTTGTTATTATAGTATAGGATTCTTAATATATGCCTTTCTCTTTTCTAAAGTTTTCTTAAACTTTCTCTTAATACACTCTCCCCTTAGTATATATCTACTCACTCCAAATAACTACGGTTCCACAAAAAAAATCCCTAGGTTTTTTATGCCCAAGGATTTCATCTCTTTACTTATTGAGTCTCTACTTTTCCACAATTTCTTAAGATGGAGATGACGGGAATCGAACCCGCTACCTCTTGAATGCCATTCAAGCGCTCTCCCAGGTGAGCTACACCCCCGTTACTTCTTTCTATGTATATGCGAAGCTTGTTTTACTTATGCCTTATGCTATACATTTTTCAAAAGCTACACGCTTATTTCCATCTTGTAAGTAGATGATGCCACAGTACTTGTAGCCTAATTTTTC